>JAQVPT010000109.1 GCA_028701945.1 Bacteroidales bacterium | reverse complement strand
CCCCCAAAATCTTTAAGCTCATAAGAATAATAAAAATTATCCCTCAATGTTTGCCTATTACTAGTTACTTTGAGCTCGTAAGCATACCTGATAAGGTCTTTACCACTATTTGCTTGCCCAATATATTTGTCAACATCATACTCTTTCCAAATTTTTGACTTGGTAGCCATTTTAAACTCATCATAATAAACAATTGCATTCTCAAAATCGTACAAATACTGATAACCTAATCCGATATAAAAATTTGCTTCGGGAATCCCTTTACCTACGGCAAATTTAAGATAATCGAAAGACTTCTTAATGTCTGTACTAAGATTGATCATCGAGGCTCCATAAACAAAATTAAAAACGGGTTCACGAGGATACAAACTCAATAATTGAGAAAAACCTTGCAATGAAACGATAAATTCTTCTTCTTTAAACGCATCCAAACTATGTTTAAAAAGTTCCTTTTCATCAGGTGTCATCTCTGTCGCAGGCTTAAATTGAGCATAGCCATAGGAAGCTGACAAAATAAGCAGCAATAATAAAAGGATTATGTTCTTAGCCTGTTTCAATTCATAAAATAAAATTTAAAAATAACTAAACTTTGACTAATATTGAAAAAAAAGATTAAAACAAGCGAAACTTTCATAAAAAACGAATAGTAATTCTAAAAAAATATGCTAAAATTCATATAGCAGAAAGGTGAAAATTTACTTTTTGCAAACTGATACGACAAAAAAATTAAAAAATAGTAAAAATTAGTACCACGGAAACAAGTTGTAATTAGTGATTCAGTAATCCAGTAATTCTATAATCCAGTGAAGGACAATCGGTGGTCAGAATAATATAAAAACCGAGTAAATGCAAACAGTGTATAAAGAGTTTCTTAAATTATTGTGACAAACAGAGTATCCTAATTAATGCACAAAAAGGCAATTTAATATAAAAGGCATTGCGATTATTTGTAAATCAATATAAATGTCATAGGGTTTAAATAACATTAAGTATCTATTTCTAGATGTTTTTATTTGATTTATTTGATTTTATTAAAATAATGCATTATATTTGTCCGTTGAGAGATTGTGAGCTGTTAACAAATTATTCCTGACTTATTATTCCTGACTTATTGTTTATAATTTATCGCTTATGATTTATGATAACTTATGATAATATATTACTTGATTTGTATAGCGATTGTTTGCTATATATAAATCTGCTCCATAACAGAATATCACCTCATAAAGAATCCCACCTCATTAAATACAGTACAAAATATCCCACAATAATCTTATTTGGTGTAATTTTATTTGTGCCAAACGAGAAATTACTGTCGCAAAACACAAATATTTTACTTAACGTAAGAAAATCGGTTAACAAATTCGATAATATTTTTAATAATATAAAATTCAATAAATTCTTAAAATCCACCTAAATAAAACCAAAACTATGAAAAACATCTACCTTCTCCCAACCAACCCCCGCAATTTTTTCTCTAAAGCCTTTATAGCTATTGCATTGCTGACTTTTACAGCAAGCATGGCGGCATGGGGACAAACCACTGTTACCTATGATGCAAACGGATCATTTGTTGTACCAGCAGGAGTAACTTCCGTTACGGTAGAATGTTGGGGTGGTGGTGGTGGTGGACGAAGTAGTGCTGTGAATGGCGGTGGCGGTGGTGGTGGAGCCTATACCAAAGCATCGCTTACCGGACTTACTGTTGGTTCCACAATCGATATCACTGTTGGTGGAGCTGGGGCTGTTGATAATGATGGTGGTACTACAATAACAAAAATTGGTAGCACTACTGTTGCTTCGGCATATGGAGGTAAAAAAGGCACCACCACTGCTGGTGGAGACGGAGGAGCTGCACAGTCTGGATATACAGCTGCTTATGCAGGTGGAAAGGGTGGAAATGGCACGACTTCCTCGACTTTTCGCGGTGGTGGCGGTGGTGGTGGTTCAGCATATACATATCAAGGTGGAGGAATTGGCTCAAATGGAGCAGGAGGTTTGGCGATTTCTGGTGGTAAAGGCGGAGCTGGCGGAAGTGGTACAGGTAATGGTGGCAAAGGTGCAAATTATAATTCTACGGCTGATGCTGGTACTCTTCCTGGCGGTGGTGGTGGCGGAAGAGGAAATGGTTCAGGTGGAGATTCTAAAGGTAATGCTGGTGCCAAGGGCAGAGTTACTATTACTTATACCTGCACTACATACAGCCTTACATCATCTACTACATCAGTTTCGCCAATTTGCACTTCATCAGGTACTTCTACTGTAGCACTCACTGGTAGTTCCAGCAGTCTTCCGGTAGGTACTTATACGGTTACCTATAACAGGAGCAGTCCTTCTGCAACTGGCCTAACTGCTAGCATGACGGTTTCGACCGCAGGAACAGGGATTCTTACTGCAGCAGGGCTAACAACAGCTGGTAGTTCAACTATTACAGTAACCAATCTTTCTTCGGGGACTATTCCTAGCGGTGCTGCTTGTAGTAGTGCCATTAGTGCGAACAATACAACCACAATTACAGTGAAGTCTCCTCCGACTACTGCAACAAATGGTTCAACACAAAATACTTGTTCTAATATAACATCAGTTACACTTTCAGGAAATAATCCAGCTTCAGGATCAGGTGTTTGGTCAGTTGTGAGTGGACCAAGTACTTTATCAACTCAGTTTAGCTCTACATCTGCATACAATGCTACTTTTACACCTGCTGGTGGAGCTGGTAGTTATGTTGTTCGGTGGACAATAAGCAACTCTCCGTGCACAGCTTCTTATAAAGATGCAACGATAACTGTAAATACAGCCTCTACAGCCACAGCCGGCGGTCCAAATTCCGTTTGTCAATCGGCTTCACCAACAGCCATAACTTTAACAGGTGCTAGTGTCGGTGGCGGTGCAACAACAGGTGCGTGGTCAATTGTCTCGGGCGGTGGTTCTTTAAGTTCTACAGCTCAAACAGCAAATCCAGCAGCAGTTACTTATACGCCAGCCGCAAACTATAGCGGTTCTGTTACTTTGAGATTAACATCAAGCAATTTATCAGGGTGTTCGGCAGCTACTTCGGATAGATCTATTACAGTTCTTCCTCTCCCAACAGCCCCCACCATCACCGGTAAACTCTGCGCCGGCAATACTACTGTTGGTGGTACAAGCACAGAAAATGGTTTAACGCTTGAGGTCTTTGCAGGCGCTACTTCTATCGGAACTACTACAGTTTCTTCTGGCACGTGGTCTGCTACCGTTACTGCTTTGGTTGAAAACGATATAATTATCGCAAAAGTGTTGTCTTCCAATGGTTGTTACAGTACACCATCTAATGCGGTAACAGTTGGGGCAAGTATATCAAACCTTAGCTATTCAACTCCTGTTTCTTATTGCACAGGTGCGTTAATATCAACAAATTCTCCAAGCATAACAGGTACAGGAACTATTACATATTCTGTTAATACTTCATTGCCTGACGGTTTGGAAATAAATGAAAATACTGGTAAGATAAATGGAACTCCCGCAACAGTAGCCGCTGCTGCTAATTTTACGATTACTGCAGATAATGGCTGTAATTCGACGGATGCAGTGGTTAATATAACAATAAATCCTACGCCAGCAGTTTCTAGTGTAGTATCTGGCGATATTTGTTCGGGTATTGCACAAAACTATGATATAACAAGCACAGTTAGTGGCACAACATATTCTTGGTCTCGTGCTGCCGTAGTTGGCGTCAGCAATACAGCCGTAACGGGACAAACAAGTAATCCAATAGCAGAAGCACTGATTAATACCCATGCTGCTGGTGGCACAGCAGTAAATGTTACGTATCTAATTACGCCAGCTACTGCCTCTTGTACTGGAAACCAGTTTACTTATACCGTAGCTGTTCATACACCTTCTACTTCTGTTACAAGTATCACTAAAAATCCGAGTACTATAATCTTCCCCGGGCAAGATGTAACATTAACCCGTGTAGGCGGAGTACTTGGTTCAGGCGATAGCTGGGTATGGTACGAAGTAGATTGCGGAAGCGGAAGCCCTGTTGCAACTGGAGCTTCGGTAATAGTAAATCCTTTAGCAACGACAACCTATTTTGTAAGAGGCGAAGGCATTTGCAATGCTACATTATGTGCTTCGGTAACGGTTGAAGTCTCACAATTTGATGCCTGTAACATGATTTATGTTTCTACTTCTGGAAATGACAATGATCCGGGATCATCCGATTATCCGGTAAAGACTTTATCAAAGGCAATGACATTAGTTTCCAGTTCACGAAACCATATAAAAATGGCAACGGGCTCCTACACCGAAAGTAAAAGGGTGAATATCTCAACAGGCTTAATAATTGAAGGAGGATTTACAGTTTCTGGTGTTAATTGGACTAAGAGCAGTAATGCAGCAACAAATATTACTTTTTCTGCAAATACTGGGACAGGAGGTACTGTTTCTGAAACTGCATCTACAACCCGACATTTAATTGGAATTGCAGCCAATGCCAAAACCAATTGGACATTGCAAGATTTAAATATTACTACTGCTGCGGTTACAGGGCAATCTTCGGGTGGCTATGGAAGTTCAAATTATGCTGTCTGGATTAACGGAAGCTCAAATTATAATATTATTAGATGTAATTTTACCAGCGGAGCTGCTAGTGCTGGCAGTGCTGGAACTGCTGGTGCAAATGGAGCTGCTGGCAGTGCTGGTGGTGCTGGTGGAGGAACAGGTAATCAAAGTGGTGGTGCTGGTGGTAGCGGTGGCGCTGGCAGTAATAGTAGTATTTATAGTGTAGCTGGTACTAATGGCTCGAATGCCATAGTTAATAGCGGAACTTATGGCATAGGTGGAACCACAGGTGGTGGTGGTGGAACTGATGGCAGTAGCTGTGGTAATGATGGTTCAAATGGAAATATAGGTGGTGCAGGTTCAAGTGGGGTTGATGGAGGAGTAGGAACAGCAGCTTCATTGTCAGGAAGTAATTTCGGTATATACTTTGTTCCAGGGGTTGGTGCAACTGGTGCGATTGGCAATGGCGGCGGCGGCGGCAAAGGTGGCGGCGGCGCTGGTGCTGGTCGTAGTTGTAATTTATTGGGAGATGTAGGATATGGCACTGGCGGCAGCGGCGGCAAAGGCGGTGGCGGTGGCGGTGGCGGTACTGGCGGCAGCGGCGGCAAAGGTGGTGGATCATCATTTGGAATGTATCGCTATAATGATGGATTGAATGTGAATATTAGTAATTTCAACGTAACTGCAGGTACTGGTGGAACCGCAGGTACTGGTGCTGCTGGTGGCAATGGCGGAGCTAGTGGTGCTGGAGCAAATGGCGGTGCTGGTTCTGCTGGCAGCTACACATGGAGTCCTGCAACTGGAGGTACTGGTGGAAAAGGTGGTGCTGGTGGTGCCGGTGGAAAAGGTGGCACAGGTGGTGCTGGTTCAACTGGAGCATCTTATGGAATGATTACTACGAATGGTTCAAGCTATTCTGGAACAAACCCTGCATCATTTACTATACCTACTACACCGTTAATTACCGTGTTACACAATACCAATATAATCTGCAAAAATTCAGAGATTACGATTTCTAAGGCTTCGGGTACATGGTCCCTTCCTACTGGCATTAGTTTTATTGAGGATAAAAAACCATCCTCAAGTAGCTATGACGCTTCTTCTGCAACTGCATTAGTCTATTCAACTGCTGTAAGTTCGATATATAATTTAACATTACCATTAAGTTTTTTGGGGTTTATCCACACCTCTGATGAAAACAGAACACTGGGTACAATATCTGGTGATGCCCAAGTTTGCGAAGGAAGCACAGAAACTTTTTCATATAGCAGTACGGACTATACAGCTCTCAATTGGGAGATACACGATGCTTCGGGTATTTTGGTTGCTGGATCTCAATTTACTGGTTCAGAATTTAGCTTTACGTTTGATAATTCTGGAACTTTTTATGTTCGTTTAATTGCAAACAGCGAATGTTGTGGAAGATCTATACCTATTTGGTATGAAGTTACTGTAAGTCCAAATGTAACTCCTACATTTACAGCAGTGGGTCCATATTGTTCGGGAGCTACAATTCCAGCATTGCCAACTACTTCAAATAATTCTATTACAGGAACTTGGTCGCCTGCAATCAGCAATACAACAACTACAACCTATACATTTACGCCAACAGCAGGGCAATGTGCAGCAACAACTACCTTGGATATTACAATTAATCCAAATGTAACTCCCACATTTACAGCAGTGGGTCCATATTGTTCGGGAGCTACAATTCCTGCATTACCAACTACTTCAAATAATTCTATTACAGGAACTTGGTCGCCTGCAATCAGTAATACGGCAACTACAACTTATACATTTACTCCAACAGCTGGGCAATGTGCACCAACAACGACTTTGGAAATTACAATTGACCAGAAAACTATACCTACATTTACAGCAGTGGGTCCATATTGTTCGGGAGCTACAATTCCTGCTTTGCCAACTACTTCAAATAATTCTATTACGGGAACTTGGTCACCTGCAATCAGTAATACGGCAACAACAACTTATACATTTACTCCAACAGCTGGGCAATGTGCAACCACAACTACTTTGGAAATTACAATTAATCCGAATGTAACACCCACATTTACAGCCGTTGTTCCGTATTGTTCTGAAGCCACAATTCCTGCATTACCAACTACTTCAAACAATTCTATTACGGGAACTTGGTCGCCTGCAATCAGTAATACGGCAACCGCAACCTATACATTTACGCCAACAGCTGGGCAATGTGCAACAATAACGACTTTGGAAATTACAATAAATCCGAATGTAACACCCACATTTACAGCAGTGGGTCCATATTGTTCGGGAGCTACAATTCCTGCTTTGCCAACTACTTCAAATAATTCAATCACAGGAACTTGGTCGCCTGCAATCAGTAATACGGCAACCACAACCTATACATTTACTCCAACAGCTGGTCAATGTGCACCAACCACGACTATGGAAATTACAATAAATCCATTACCCGCAGCAGTAACAATTAGCGGTGGCGGCACTCAAAGCTGTGGTTCTATGACATTAACCGCAAGCGGTGGAACGGGTGGCACAATTTACTGGCAGGGAACTACAAGCGGCGGTACAAGTACAGCAACTGCATCTTCTTCAGAATCTGTTTCTACAAGTGGAACGTATTATTTTAGACCTCAATCTGCTGCAGGCTGCTGGGGAACCGAAGGCTCTGCCATCGTAGTTACTAATCCCAATCCGATTGTAAGCAATCCTAGTTTTACAAACCCTACAATTTGTACAGGAGGATCAACAGTGGCAAGTTCTATTGTAAGCGGCACAGGAACATTATCCTACCAATGGCAGTATTACAATACTTCTTCTTCTTCATGGGAAGATGTCATTGACGGAACACCTTCTGGAACTACTTATTCCGGTTCCACTTCAACAAGTTTATCAATTTCAGGTACTACAGCTCTTGGCACACACCAATATCGTTTATATGTTTTAAGTTCTAATGGTTGTGATACTTATGGATCTGGCGCAAGCTATAGTGTAGTTATTAATCCTACAATTACAAAACAACCGAGAATCACTACAAGGATTTGTCCTGGTGGTTCTTTTGAACTTTATGTAATTGCCACTGGTGGAACCCCATTGCTTACGTATCAATGGTATAAAGGAGATGTAGCAATAAGCGGTTCGACATCATCAACTTATACCGAATTAGTTTCTGATGCTGGTCTTAGTCGTTATCATTGTGTAATTTCCAATGATTGTGGTTATGTAGTTAGTGATAATGGATGGATTCATACAAGTCTTAATCCTTCGGCACCCACAGCAACTAAATCACCGAATGTTGACATCGTATGTGCCGGAGAAACACTTTCTCTTATAGGAGTTACAGGTAGTGGAAGTTTTTTCTGTGATTTTGAATTCTCATATAATGGTGGAGATTGGACTTATACACCTACTATGATTGCTATAGAAGGACGAAATACCATTTCAGTACGTACAAATTGTAGTAATTGTGATGGGTGCGGTAATTCATCTGCGACTACATACTTATGGACAGCTTTACCCAATCCTTTATCTGCATCTGGAGAAACCACTATATGCAGTGGCTTAACAACCAATCTGAGTACATCTCTAGATGTAACAGAAACAGGAAGTTATCAATGGCAATACTATAATGGTACTTCTTGGGTAAATGTGGGAGATAACAGTTCATCATACACCACTGATGCTATAACGAGCAACACCGATTATAGAGCCTTATATACAGCCACAGATATTGGTTGTGGAACAGCTTATTCTAATACGGTTCCTATTACAGTAAATAACCCTCCAGTTTCTTCTATTGCAGAAAACTATGTGTATATTTTACAAGGTGGTGAGTTCGTTTGGTCTGGAAACACAAATACTGAATGGGAAACTGCTTCAAACTGGTTGGTTTTAGGAACTAATTATAAATACACAGTTGCAGCTAATTCTCCAACAAGTGACGATAAAGTTTATTTCATAAAATATCCACCATGTGCTTCAAACCATGCCTCTATTCCAGATAATCATTCTGTAACTTGTAATAGAATCTCAATTTTCACGGAGCTGTCAATGGGTAATAATTCCTATCTTAATGTTACTGGTGATTGGTATTGTAATCCTGCACATGGACTGTTTAATCGCGGCACGGGTACTGTTGAATTGAGCGGTGATAATAGTTATCTTCAAGTTATTGGGAGTGAACTAGAAAAAGGTTTTTATAATTTACTAATTTCAGGCAACAATGTTAAGATAGATAGCTGGCTGAGAATACACAATGATATCACCATTACAGGAGACTTTGAGATGAGATTTAATCAGATGCATCTTGGTGGAAACTGGAATAGTGTTAACGCTACTGTAACGGATAATACTCATTGGAATAATCAGATTTATTTTTTTGGTAGTAGTAATTCAAGTATTGCAACTAAACATGGAACTATTTTTAACCTTCTCTATGTCCAAAAAGTTAATCCATCATCCATTGTTTCGATGAGTAATGATTTTAAGTGTAAATCTTTTGAAGTGAATAAAGGTGTTTTTAATATTAATTCACATACTCTTAATTGTTCCGATAATTTCCTTGCAATTCGGGAAACAGATTCAAGTCCTATTGAAGATAACGATATAATTGTAAATATGGGCTCAGGAAGAATTAATGCACCCACAAGTTTTGTTATATCCAAAGGTGCTACCGTTAACATGGCTTCTGGAATAATTGATTGTGGGAGATTTTCTTTATCATCTGCTTTTGACGGTACTTCTGTAAAAGGTAGAATGAATATGTCAGGTGGCACTTTGTATGTCGGTTCAAATTTTACGGTATCAAAACTTTCTTTATTTTTGGGAAGTGGTGGCACTGTTATTTTTGACGGAAGTCCAGCGGAAAATTTCGATAAATTCGAAGTTGCATTATCAGTAGGCGAAGTATATTTTAATGATGTTATTATTAGTGATAACAGAATTGTTCGAATGCCTAATTCATTTGGTATCTATGGAGATTTGATAATTAAAAGGAACCTAACAATAAATAATGGAGCCGAATTAATTCATCCTTCCCAATCTATTCTTATAGGAGGCAATTGGCTTAATAATGGCACCTATACAACTACTGGAAATAGCAAGGTAGTTTTTGATGGGGTTGCTCAACAGGAAATTCAAGCTGGTGGAAGTGCATTTAGTAAGGTAACATTCAACAACACGACAGACGGTATTTCTGATATTAATATAAGCGAACCCATGAAGATTAATAGAGATTGTATATTTACTGATGGTGTGGTTAATTACACTGGCACAGGTTCTCTTAGTTTTGGTAATTCAGCAACATCAACCATCGGTAATGCGGATAGTTACGTAAATGGCATAGTTTCTAAAACAGGAACTTCGGTGTTTAATTTTGCTCTTGGCGAGGATGGAGCATGGGGCCCATGTGCTATTGCTGAACCAGATGACGAATCAACCATTAATGCCCAATATATTCATTCGGCTGCTCCTAACCCAACAATAGATTATATGTGCTCCGGCTCAGACTTAGTTCGTGCCAGCGGACTGGAACACTGGCTGCTCACCAGCGATGCTTCACATCCAGCAATTACATTATATTGGAATAGTGAGAGTGGTGTTGCCGATCTACCTAATTTAACCGTAGCTCATTATGACGATGCCACGCCTTGTTGGCAAAACAAAGGAGGAAACGCAGCCGGTAGTCAATCGTCGGGG
>JAQVPT010000108.1 GCA_028701945.1 Bacteroidales bacterium | reverse complement strand
ATCCAAGATTTGCTCCAATATCTATACAAACAAAACCTGGCTTAATTATAGAATTAAGGTAATGTAATTCAGGATATTTATCTTTTCCAAAACCACAGCTAATATATTTTATGTATAACTTGCTAACTATCTTTAAATATACTTTAAGACCAAATATTTTATATAATATAACTCTAAATATTTTCATTTAATTTCCTCATAATCAATATATTCACCATTATCTATATCCTCATCATCATTTTTATCCTTGTTTTCGGGGATATAATCAATACTTATCTCTCCTTGCTTACGTTTTTGTTTCTCAGCATCCTGTTTAAAATCTGGATTCATTCTCTGTGCAGCTTTTTTAACAAAACGCTTAAGTAACCAAGGAAATATTACTCTGAAAAACAAATACCCTAACAGATAAATAACCAACAATGCGAGTAAAAACTTTAAAAATCCCATAATCAAAAAATTATCATTGATAAGTAAACACAGATAAAACCGAACAAAAATCCGCCATATACTTGCATTGAATTATGTTTTTGTAAAAGTAATTGTGAAGATGCAACTACACCACCACTAATAATAATTAGTAAACCAACTAAAAGTAAATTGAGATTATTATTTATTCCGATAAATATAACAAAACCAAGTAATCCGCCAAGAGCAGAAAGATGAATACTTATATTCCAAAACAATTTTATAAAAGTTGATACAACCACAACCACAATAGACGAAAGAATAATTCCTAAAAGTATTGGTGGCATATTTACCCTTTGCATAAAATAAAATGCTAAGGCATAAATAATAGCTACAGTCAACATCGGGATTATCTTTTCCTTACCTACTTCTGTTTCAAGATTTGAAATAATCCTAAAATAATACAAAACTGGAATAAACAATGCTGGTAATGCAAAAGTTAGAATAAAGAAAATAGAATATATTACATTTCGTAAGTCTGCATTTACAACACTAAGATAATGCCCTGAATTAAATAAAACGATAACTGCTATGCTTGTCATTAACAAAGGATGAAAAACATATCCTGTGATACGTGCAATTGTATTTAATGCTTTGGTTTTTTGCATTATAACTCCTTTCTTAATCGGGCAACAGGAATGTCTAATTGCTCGCGATATTTAGCTACCGTTCTTCGTGCAATTTGATATCCTTTTGATTTGAGTATTTCTGCAAGTTTATCGTCTGTAAGTGGTTTTGATTTACTCTCTTGTTCTATACAGTCTTTAAGAATTTGTTTTATTTCACGAGTTGACACCTCTTCGCCAGACTCTGTTTGCATACCTTCGCTAAAAAAATATTTTAACAAATAATTACCGTAAGGCGTTGAAACGTATTTACTATTTGCTACTCTCGAAATTGTTGAAATATCAAGCCCCGTAATTTCAGCTATATCTTTAAGTATCATTGGTTTAAGCTCTGTTTCGTCTCCCGACATAAAAAAGTCTTTTTGAAAATCGGCAATGGCATTCATACTAAACAATAAGGTATTTTGACGTTGCACGATAGCATCAATAAACCATTTTGCAGAATCTAATTTCTGCTTAATAAACACTAATGCTTCTTTATCAGATTTTTTCTTGTTTTTATTTATCGTATAATCTTTCATCATTTGAGAAAAATTATGACTTATCCTCAATTCGGGGGCGTTACGTGAATTTAAATTAATTACAATTTCATTATCAATAATGTCTAAAATAAAATCAGGAATAATTGATTGTGCTGAACGGGTTTGAGGTTCTCCAAACGAGCTTCCAGGTTTTGGGTTTAACTTTAATATAAAGTCTATCGCCACCTTTAACTCAGCCTCATCGACATCACACTTAGTCATTATTTTAGTGTAATGCTTTTTAGTAAACTCATCAAAACAACTTCCAATAATTTTCTTAGCAAGAATAACAGCCTCACTGTTATTTTCTTTACGCTCCAACTGGAGCATAAGGCACTCTTGTAGGTTTTGTGCACCGACTCCTGCTGGATCAAGCTCCTGAATAACGTCTAAAACACGTCTTAAATCCTCCTCTTCTACTTCAATGTTTTGAGAAAAAGCGATATCATCAACAATAGCTTCTATTTCACGTCGCAAATATCCGTCTTCGTCAATGTTTCCGATAAGGAAAACCGCCAATAATTTTTCTTTATCATTTACATCTTTAAGCACCAATTGCTCACTCAGATGCTCATGAAATGATTTTGCAGAAGAATAAGGAATGTCTCTCTGCTCATCATCTTTGGAAGTATTGTTTGCATTTAATCTATATGAAGGTATTTCGTCATCGTCTCCGATATATTCCTCAAATGAAAATTCATCATCATCATCATCGTTTTGGGCATCGTCGTTATCTTGAGTTTCATCAGCAGAGTAATCGTCTTCGTCGCTTCCTTCGTCAAGAGCAGGATTTTCTTCAAGCTCCTTTTTTATTCTTTGCTCCAACTGCAATGTCGGCAACTCCAGAAGTTTTATCATCTGAATTTGCTGGGGAGACAATTTTTGCAGAAGTTTCTGCTGTAAATTCTGTTTTAACATAATTATTTTCTCTTACTTCAAAAATACAAAATAAAAAAGAAATCTGCAATTAAAATTCTGCGTTCTTAGGAGTACGAGGAAACGGTATTACGTCGCGGATATTACTCATGCCAGTAACAAATAGCATTAATCTCTCAAAACCAAGTCCGTATCCACTATGTGGCACTGTTCCGAACTTTCGTGTTTCAAGAAACCACCACATTTCATCTTCAGGGATATTCATTTCATTCATCCTTGATAAAAGTTTCTCATAATTTTCTTCACGTTGCGATCCTCCAATTATCTCACCTATCTGCGGAAAAAGAACATCCATTGCTCTAACGGTTGTCCCATCATCATTTTGCTTCATATAAAAGGCTTTTATTTCCTTTGGATAATCTGTTAAAATAACTGGTTTTTTAAAATGCTTTTCCACAAGATAACGTTCGTGCTCACTTTGGAGGTCAATTCCCCATTTCTCGACAGGATATGCAAATTTTCCTTTTTGATTATGTTTTGAATTTTCAAGAATTTCATACGCTTCTGTATATGTAAGTCTTTCAAATTTATTGTTCACAATTGATTCAAGACGCTCTAACAAATTCATTTCGTCTCGTTCGTTTTGTGGCTTTTGATTTTGTTCTTCGGTACGTCTTTTACATAAGAAGTCAAGATCTTCGCGACAATTATCGATAGCATATTTTACAAGATACTGAAGCATTTCTTCAGCAAGATTCATATTATCGTGTATGTCATAAAATGCCATTTCGGGTTCTATCATCCAAAACTCGGCAAGGTGGCGGTTGGTATTTGAGTTTTCGGCTCTAAAAGTGGGACCAAATGTGTAAACCTCCGAAAGAGCCATTGCTGCAAGTTCTGCCTCAAGTTGTCCCGATACGGTAAGATTTGTCTGTTTTCCAAAAAAGTCTTGCGAATAATCAACTTCCTTATTTTCAGTGCGAGGTGGATTGCTAATATCTAAAGTTGTTACATGAAACATTTCGCCAGCTCCCTCAGCATCAGAACCTGTTATAATTGGTGAGTGTACATTACAAAAACCTTTATCATTAAAGAATTTGTGAATTGCGAAAGTCATAGCATGTCGAATGCGAAAAACAGCAGAAAAAGTGTTTGTTCTAAAACGCAAATGAGCTATTTCCCTTAAAAACTCAAGACTATGTCGTTTTGGCTGCAAGGGATATTCGTTAGGATTTGCTTGTCCAAGAATATCAAGCTTTACACAATGTAACTCAGCATTCTGACCGCTTCCCATAGACTCTACAGTATTCCCTAAAACAGAAATTGAGGCACCTGTATGAATTTTAGCCAAAGTGTTTTCAACCTCAGGATTTACATCTACAACTATTTGGAGATTGTTAATAGTTGAACCATCATTTAAAGCTATAAAGCAAACATTTTTGCTGATTCGCTTAGTTCTTACCCAACCCATAACTATCACCTCTTTTCCAAAATCCTCCGATTTAAGGACATCAACAATTTTTACTCTTTTCATTTCTAATAATATTTTAATCTGCAAAAATAAGGAAAAAATTTAACAATTTATAAGATTACAATTTTCTGTAGGGCAAACGCATACTTTTTTTATCACAATAATTTCAAATGTTTTTCATTACTTTTGAGTCTGAAGGACTCATTTATTTTAACTTTTGACTGAACGTAGTGAAAGTCAAGGGTTAAAATATGCCGACGAATCTCTTTGGGCATGATTTTTTGGTGCATAGCAATCCAAAAATCATGACAAAAGAAAAGTATGCGTTTGCCCTGTCATTTTCTGGGTGCTTTCGTAAATTTGATGAGGCTATGATTACGAGAAAAAAACTATCTTTTTCTTCAAGTATCAAATAATAATAACCTTCCTATCGTTTTTAATTAAACCATTAACATCAAACAATATGAAAACAACAAAACTTATCACTTTCGTTTCTATATGTATTTTTGCCTTTTGTTTAACAAACTGTTTAACAACAATATATGCAAAACTCAGCTTGCCGGAGAATAATAATTTAGAGTTATACACAAGTATCATTCCTGAACTTTCTTATACTGAAATTGCTTATGTTGAGGCATCTGGTGGGGCTTTTCATACGCCACAAAATTTATTAAATGGCCTAATAAAAAAGTCTATTGAACTCAAGGCCGATGCTTTAATAAATATTAGATACGACTTTCAAGGTCTATGCCCCATAGCTTCAGGAACTGCAATAAAGTACACAGAGAAATAATTTTATCTAACCAAACAAAATTATTTGAATTTTCCTCTCAATTTCCAACGAATATCCATAAAATAAAACCTTTTTTAGAAAAATAAGATAAACAATTATCCCTTTTAATAAATTTGACAGAATTTTTCGTATATTTGTAGTGCTTACTATGAGAATATCTTATTTATTATTTCTTAAAAAAAAGACAACAAAGTTTAGGTTTAATTAACATTATTAAGAATTATTTAATGTAAAATATTATTGAACTCATATTGTGTAAACTACTTTTGATAAAAAATTCAGACAATGGGAATCATTAAATTTGACAAAAAGGAGCTTATTAATTTAGAATATTCATTAAGTCGCGAATTATTAAGGACAAATCGTGCTGGAACTTATGCCAACACAACAATAGTTGGTTGTAATACCAGAAAATATCATGGGTTGTTAGTATGTCCGATGGAAGATATTGACAATGAAAACCACGTTATGCTTTCGGCTTTAGATGCAACAATAATCCAACATGATGCCTCATTTAATCTCGGAGTAAGGAAATATCCTGGTATTTACGAGCCTAAAGGTCATAAATATGTAAGAGATTTCGAAGTAGATGTTATTCCGAGAATAGTTTACAGAGTTGGCGGAGTTGTACTTCAGGTTGAACGAATTTTAAGCGAAGACGACCGCATAATGATTAAATACACATTATTGGATGCACATTCAGAAACCAAACTTAGACTAAAACCATTTTTAGCATTTAGAAATATTCATAAGCTGAGTAAAGCTAATTTATTTGTAAATACCAAATACCAGTCTGTCGAAAACGGCATAAAACTTAGAATGTACGAAGGTTATAAAAGTCTTTTTATGCAGTTTAGTAAAAAGGTCGAATACATACATGTTCCCGATTGGTATTATAATGTCGAATATATCGAAGAACAGAAACGCGGATATGATTTTCAAGAAGACTTGTATGTTCCTGGATATTTTGAAATGAACATAAAAAAAGGCGACAGCATTATTTTTTCTGCGGGATTAAAAGAAATTAAAACATCAACAATTAAAACAAATTTTAGCTCGGCTCTTAAGAAACGGTCTTCGCGTGAAACATATATTGATTGTCTTAAAAGCTCGGCACAACAATTTTTTTACAAACGAGATGGCAAAACTGAAATAATTGCAGGATTTCCGTGGTTTGGACGTTGGGGACGCGATACATTTATTGCATTACCAGGTTTAACTCTTTATAATAACGGAGATATTAAAACTTGTAGAGACGTTCTAAATACAATGACAGCTGATTTAAAAGACGGGCTTTTCCCTAATATTGGTACAGGCGAAACAACTGCAATGAATTCGGTTGACGCTCCTTTATGGTTTTTTTGGAGTTTACAAGAATATTCAAAGTTTATAACAAATAAATCTGAAATTTGGAAAGATTTTGGCAAGAAAATAATACACATTCTCGAAAACTATCGCAACG
Organism: Bacteroidales bacterium; assembly: GCA_028701945.1. Classification (GTDB taxonomy): domain Bacteria; phylum Bacteroidota; class Bacteroidia; order Bacteroidales; family ML635J-15; genus Bact-19. Next base: position 4,035 of record JAQVPT010000108.1, on the reverse strand, counting down.
GCACTCACTATAGCATAAAAATGCACGATAACGGATTAATTTGGGCGGGCGAAACAGGTAAAGCATTAACATGGATGGATGCCATTGTAGCTGGGAAACCAGTTACTCCACGTCATGGTTTTGCCGTTGAGATAAATGCGTTGTGGTATAATGCTCTCATGTTTGCACTAGAGCTTGCAAAAGAAGCGAAAGACAAAAAGTTTGTTAAAGAGTGGTCAGTAATTCCAGAAATTACAAAACTTTCTTTTATAGAAAAATTTTGGAGCGAAGAGCGTCAATATCTTGCAGATTATGCAACTTATGATTACTCAGACTTTAGCGTAAGACCAAATCAAATATTTGCATGTTCATTACCTTACTCTCCTTTGTCTGATGTTAAAAAAGAACGAATATTAGAGACCGTTCGAAAAAAACTACTTACTCCAAAAGGACTTAGGTCTTTAAGTCCAGATCATTGCGACTACAAAGGAGTTTGCGAAGGCAATCAAGAAGAACGCGACAGTGCATATCATCAGGGTACAGTTTGGCCATGGTTATTGGGACATTTTTGTGACGCATATCTGAAAATACACGAAGAAAGTGCATTAAATTTTGTCGAAAAAATATTTAATGGATTTCAGGAAGACATGACGGTTCACGGTATTGGCTCTATATCAGAGATTTACGATGGCGACCCACCACATTCGCCACGTGGTGCAATTTCGCAAGCTTGGAGTGTTTCCGAAATTATCAGGATTCATCACATAATTGAAAATTATAAAAATACGGAGGCAAAATTATGAAAGTTTTAATGTTTGGATGGGAGTTTCCTCCGCATATTACAGGAGGATTGGGAACAGCCTGCTATGGACTGACAAAAGGCCTTTCGCATTTTGATACCGAAATTCTTTTTGTAGTTCCAAAGGCTTATGGAGATGAGGATCAGTCGTTTATTAAACTTGCTGATGCTGGAGATGTAGTAATTACTGAACGTAAAAATGTAAGAGAAGATTTTTGGAGTAATTTTCGATATCTGGAAGTTGGCTCAAATCTTATCCCTTATATGGATCCCGAAGATTTTGCCAGAATATTTAAAGGGAAGATCTTTTCTCATACCGAATTTAGCGAGCAAGTTTTTGCAACTAAATTTACTTTCTCGGGAAGTTATGGGACAAATCTTTATCAGGAAGTTGCACGATATGCTTTAATTGCGGCTTATATAGCTGAGACAAATGTTTTTGATGTAATACATGCCCATGACTGGCTTACATATTCTGCCGGAATAGCCGCAAAAAACGTATCAGGAAAACCTTTGGTAGTTCACATGCACGCAACAGAATTTGATCGTAGCGGAGAACATATTAATCAAAAAGTGTATGATATTGAACGTGCAGGGATGGAAGCAGCCGACAAAGTTATTGCCGTTAGTAATCTTACGAGAAAAACAATTATAGATAGATATGGAATACATCCCGATAAAGTTGTTACAGTACACAATTCGGTTGAACCAGTTACGCTTCCAGAGTTTAAACTTAGTAAAGGTGTAAAAGAAAAGGTTGTAACTTTTCTCGGTAGAGTTACTTTTCAAAAAGGACCAGATTATTTTATCGAAGCAGCAAAAAAAGTTATCGACAAAGACCCAAATGTCAGATTTGTTATGGCTGGAAGTGGTGATATGCTTAATAAAATGATTAAACGTGTTGCGAAACTTGGTATAGCCACTAAATTTCATTTTGTTGGGTTTTTACAAGGAAATGAAGTATTCGAAATGTTTGGTATGAGCGATGTCTATGTCATGCCATCGGTGAGTGAGCCTTTCGGAATTTCACCATTAGAAGCAATGATGTCGGATGTACCAGTTATTATTTCAAAGCAATCGGGAGTTGCCGAAATTTTACGTCATGCTTTAAAAGTTGATTTTTGGGATGTGGACGATTTAGCCGATGCTATTTATGGCATGTTGCACTACGAAGCCTTATCAAAAATGTTTATAAAATATGGTAAAATAGAGGTGGATAATTTAAGATGGGAAAACTCAGCATATAAAGTTAGAGAAGTATATAAATCTTTGGTTTAAAAAATTATAAATAAAATATTATGAGAACAATTTGCTTTTACTTTCAGGTTCATCAGCCATTTAGGTTGAAAAAATACAGATTCTTCGATATTGGCAATGACCATCATTATTTCAACGATTTTGAAAACAAAAGCATTATGCGTAAAGTTGCCGAGAAGTGCTACTTACCGACAAATCAAACATTTCTTGATTTGATAAATGAATATGGCGATAAAGTAAAAATTGCTTATTCAATATCTGGCGTTGCCATAGATCAATTTGAGATGTATGCCCCAGATGTTTTAGAAAGTTTCAAAAAACTTGTTGCGACTGGAAAAGTTGAGATTTTATCCGAAACTTATTCCCACTCGCTGTCTTCTTTAGTTAATCGCGAAGAATTTGAACGACAGATTAAAATGCACAGAGATAAAGTAATGGAAGTTTTTGGGGTTGAACCTCAGATTTTTCGAAATACTGAGTTAATTTACTCCGATCAAATTGGCGAATATATTGCAGATTTAGGCTATAAGGCAATGATTATCGAAGGTGCAAAACATGTTCTTGGCTGGAAAAGTCCTAATTATTTATATTGCAATGCCATAAATCCAAAACTGAAACTATTATTAAAAAACTTTAAATTATCTGATGACATTGCTTTCCGTTTTTCGAATCAAGCTTGGGAGGACTTCCCATTAACAACAGAAAAATTTGTTTCTTGGCTTAATGCAATAGATCCTAAAGAGGAAACGGTTAATTTATTTATGGATTATGAAACATTTGGCGAACACCAGTGGGAAGAAACGGGTATTTTTAATTTCCTTAGAGCCTTGCCAAATGAATTATTCAAGAATTCAAACTTTACATTTTCTACTCCGTCAGATGTTATAAAATCTACCGAACCAGTTGGAGCTATACATGTTCCACATCCAATTTCATGGGCAGACGAAGAAAGAGACTTAACTGCATGGCTTGGAAATGAACTTCAAGACGAAGCATTCGGTAAACTTTACGAACTTTATGACGCAGTTAAAAAGAAAAACGATCCGCAAATTTGGAAGGATTGGCTATATCTGCAAACTAGTGACCATTTTTATTACATGTGTACTAAATGGTTTAGTGATGGCGATGTCCACAAATACTTTAACCCTTACGACTCACCTTACGAAGCTTTTGTTAATTTCATGAATGTTTTAAGTGATTTTATAATAAGACTTGAAGAAAAATAAGAAAAGATAGAAAATTTAAGACCCCGCTATAATCTTCTGAATGATAAACGAGTTCGGAGAGTAAAACCTTATAATGTTATTCTAACAATAACCTGCTTGCAATACTATAACTGTAACCCAATCAACTGATTAATACATCCTCACATCAATTACTCCTTATTTTTTATCAAAACTCAAACTAAACATATCATCCTTAGTTATAATCTTCATGATGTAGTTTCCTGAAGCAAAATCCGAAACGTCAACAACATTTAAACCTTTATGAATATTGATTGAGCGTAGCCGAAATCACCGCCATCAATTCTCACTCAAACACCAACTTCTCCACCTTCACCAGCTTCCCGTCCACAAATAAATTACAAACATACACTCCCTGCTTCCAGCCTTTAGTACTAATTTCAGTTGTTTCTCCAATAACCGGAATAATCTCTTTTAAATGCCCATTTAAGCCTGCAATTTTAATTTCAGCATTTTTGTAATCGGGTAGTTCAATTTTAACAGTATAGTTATGCGAACTAGGGTTTGGAAAAACCTGCATTTCAATATTCTCAAAACCCTGTATTTCGCTGCCCAACTCAATATAAATTGTTTTATTGGCAGTTTTAACACACTCGCCATCTGTAACAGTAACTTGAACATTGTATTCTCCAACCTCGGTATAAGTATGCACTGGGTCTTTTACATTATCAGTTCCAGAATCGCCAAAATTCCACTCCCAACTATCAACATAAGGGTTATTATTGTACAAATTCACATCAACCTCTCCACCATTTA
>JAQVPT010000326.1 GCA_028701945.1 Bacteroidales bacterium | reverse complement strand
ACAATTTGAAGTTAATGGCTCAGAAGGAATAAATGCGGCACACTCTGAACATGAACCTTTTACCGCAGACAAGTGGAAAAATATGTCAGATAAAGAACAACGTGATATTCTTATGTGTTATCGTTTAATGTTTTTGTCGGATACTTCTGTTAATTGGTGTCCTAAACTTGGAACTGTTTTAGCAAATGATGAGGTTATTGACGGATTATCTGTAAGAGGTGGATATCCAGTTGAGAAAAAAATGATGAAGCAATGGTCGTTACGTATCACTGCTTATGCTCAGAGATTATTAGATGGACTTCAAAAAATAGATTGGCCAGAGCCTGTAAAAGACATCCAGACAAACTGGATAGGACGTAGCGAAGGTGCAAGCATGATTTTTAATATTAAAGACAGAGATGAAGAATTAGAAGTTTTTACAACTCGTCCTGATACTATTTTTGGTGCTACTTTTATGGTAATTGCTCCAGAACATGAGCTTGCATTATCGCTTGGAACACAAGAATACAAGCAAAAACTTGAAGATTATATTACTCATGCTAAAAATCGCTCTGATGTTGAGCGTATGGCTGAGAAAAAAGTAAGTGGGCAGTTTACAGGTTCATACGCAATAAACCTCTTTACAAAAAAAGAAATGCCAATATATGTAGCCGATTATGTTTTGATAGGTTACGGAACAGGTGCAATTATGGCAGTGCCAGCTCACGATAGTAGAGATTTTGCTTTTGCAAGGCATTTTGAACTCCCAATTGTTCAGGTTGTTTCTCAAAAAGATGAAAAACCAATTCCGACAGCAGAATGGGAGACTTCTTATGACTCAAAAGAAGGAATTATTATTAACTCCGATTTTATTAATGGAATGGAAGTTAAGGATGCTATTACTGCTATTATTGATAAAATGCTTGAGAAAAATCTTGGTGAGAAAAAAATCAATTTTCGATTAAGAGATGCTATTTTTAGTCGTCAAAGATACTGGGGAGAGCCATTCCCAATTTATTATAAAGATGGCGTACCTCACGCAATGAGCATTGAAGAACTTCCTGTTGAGCTCCCAAAAGTTGATAAATATTTACCCACCGAAGATGGAGAACCACCATTAGCAAGGGCAAAAAAATGGAAGACTTTTGACGGATACCCTATCGAAACATCTACAATGCCAGGATTTGCTGGCTCATCAGCATATTATTTTAGATATATGGATCCTAATAACGATTGGGAACTTGTGTCTGAAAAAGCTGTAAATTATTGGCAAAACGTTGACTTATATATCGGTGGTAGAGAACACGCTACCGGACACCTCATATATTCAAGGTTCTGGAATAAATTCTTATATGATTTAGGATTAACACCAAAAGACGAGCCATTCCAAAAATTAATAAATCAAGGAATGATACAAGGTCGATCAAACTTTGTTTATAGAGTTGTTGGTGAAAATAAATTTGTCTCATTTAATTTAAAAGACAAATACGAAACACAAAAAATACATGTGGACATAAATATCGTTGATAATGACATTTTAGATATCGAGAAATTTAAAAATTGGCAAGCTGAATTTATAGACGCAGATTTTATTCTCGAGGATGGCAAATATATATGCGGTTGGGATATCGAGAAAATGTCGAAATCAATGCACAATGTTCAAAATCCTGATGACCTAATCGAAAAATATGGTGCTGACACATTGCGTATGTACGAAATGTTTCTTGGGCCTTTAGAACACGCCAAACCATGGGATACACATGGGATTGAAGGTGTTTTCAGATTTATCAAAAAGCTTCACCGACTGTATCACGATGAAAACAATAATTTTTTAGTTTCTGACGATGAGCCAACAAGAGATGAACTTAAAATATTACATAATACAATCAAAAAAATAACAGATGATATCGAAAGATTTTCATTTAATACTGGTGTTAGCAGCTTAATGATTTGTGTTAATGAATTGGGAAATTGTAATAAACGCAGAATTTTAGAGCCTCTTTGCATTCTGATTTCTCCTTATGCTCCACATATTGCCGAAGAACTTTGGTCGCTTCTTGGTCATAAAGAGAGCATTACAAAAGCACAATGGCCAGAATATATTGAGGTTTATACTCGTGAAAATAGTTTTAAATATCCTGTTTCTTTTAATGGAAAAATGAGATTTAATCTTGAATTGCCTTTAGATATGGATAACAAACAAATTGAAGAAGCTGTGCTAAAAAACGAAAATTCTGTTAAGTGGCTAGAAGGAAAACAAATTGTAAAAATGATTATTGTTCCTAAGAAAATAATTAATATCGTGGTAAAGTAGTTTTTTTAACGGAAAGGAAACCGCAAGGATGAATGGAAAAGAAAAAAAGGAAACGTAAATAACGCAAGGTAAAAGAAAGGAAACCGCAAAGCGTTGCAAGGAAAAAGGAGCCACGAAGAACACAAAGAAAACCATAAAGGTCGCAAGGAAAAAGAAATACCTCTGCGGCTCTCTGCGAAAACACTCTGCGGCACTCTGCATTTAAAAAACAATCTGCGTAATCTGTTTTTTGTTAACATTATGTTTTTCCTTATATTTGTAATATGAAA
>JAQVPT010000107.1 GCA_028701945.1 Bacteroidales bacterium | reverse complement strand
AAAGGAATTACTATTTTAGTTTCAACTCCATACATGGAAGAAGCTGTTTTATGCGATAAAATCTCCTTGATGTTTGATGGTAAAATTATTGACTCTGGAACGCCAACAGAAATAACATCTAAGTTTAAAGAGAAAATTTATATTCTTAAAACCACACGCCTTAGAGAGCTATTGAAAATTGCACGCCAAATGCCTGAACTAAAATCTGTTAATGCTTTTGGTCAAAATTTACATCTTGTTGTAAGAAATAATTTGGTAGGAATCTCTGAAATCGAAAGTTTTATCAAAAAAGCTTGTGATTATGATTTTGAAATCGAGCCTGCTCAAGCAGATATAGAAGATTGTTTTATTGATTATTTAGTTAGTTAATCGCCAATGAGTAATGAAAACATCATAGAAGTTGAAAACTTAGTAAAGAAGTTTGGAGATTTTACTGCAAACGACAATCTTACGTTTACGGTAAAAAAATCGGAAATATTCGGATTTCTTGGCGCAAATGGAGCAGGGAAAACTACTGCTATTAAAATTCTTTGCGGAATTTTGTTCCCAACATCGGGTAAAGTTAGTGTGGCAGGTTTTGATATTTATAAAGAACGAGACAAAATCAAAGAAAACATCGGATATATGAGTCAAGGATTTTCTTTGTACGAAGACTTGACAGTTAAAGAAAATATTGAGTTTTACGCAGGAATTTACGGAGTAAAAAGGAAAGTAATTAAAACTCGTCTGAACGAATTAGTTGAAAAATTGGGTATTGCTGACCTAAAAAATAAATTCGTCAGAGATTTGCCATTAGGTTGGAAGCAAAAAATCGCATTTTCGGTAGCTATCTTTCATAAACCTAAAGTAGTTTTTCTTGATGAACCAACATCGGGAGTTGACCCAATTACTCGACGACAATTTTGGGATTTAATTTACGAAGCTGTCGAAAGCGGAATCACTATTTTTGTAACAACTCACTATATGGACGAAGCCGAATACTGCGACAGACTATCTATTATGGTAGATGGAAGAATTGAGGCAATGGGAACTCCCACGGAATTAAAAACCAAGTACAACGCAAAAAACATGGATGATGTATTTGTAAAATTGGCAAGAAAACAATCAGAGGAAAACAAATGAAAAGATTTAAAGCATTTTTAAATAAAGAGTTTTTGCATATTTTTCGAGATGTGCGAACTATGATGATCTTGTTTTTAATACCAGTATTTCAGGTATTAATTTTTGGTTATGTAATAAAAAACGAAGTCAAAGATGCCAAAGTTGCAGTTTTAGATTTTTCGGGCGATGTAATGACAGCAGCTTTAGTTGCAAAATTAGACGCAGCAAACGATATAAAGATTGTAAAAACACTGTACTCTTATGAGGAAATAGAAGCAAGTTTTAAAGCAAATGAGATCAAAGCTGCAATAGTTTTTGAGAATGATTTTGCCAAGAAATTTAAAACAGAAAGAACTGTCGATTTACAAATAATTCTTGATGCCAGCGACCCCAATCTTGCGAATCTTCTAAATTCATATATTTCTGCAATAGCCAATAATTATGCTCGGGATAAAAACATTGGAGCTGCTAAAATAAACCTTAGCGTAGAACCTCGAATGTTATATAACGAAAATTTAGTGTCTGCTTATATGTTTGTACCCGGTACAATGGCACTGATTTTAATGGTAATTACGGCACTAATGAGCTCTATTTCAATTGTTAAGGAAAAGGAAATGGGAACGATGGAGATACTATTGGTCTCCCCTCTTAAACCCATTCAAATTATTTTTGGCAAACTTGCTCCTTATGCAATTCTCTCGATTATTAATGCTGTGAGTATTATTATTATCGGAAATCTTGTATTTGGAGTTCCGGTATTAGGCTCGCCAATTTTATTATTATTTGTAAGTTTTGTGTTTATAATGATGGCTTTATCACTTGGCTTACTTGTGTCAAATATTGCCAAAAGCCAACAAGTTGCAATGTTTATCTCAATGTTTGGATTGCTACTGCCAACGATGTTGCTATCTGGATTTATTTTCCCAATAAAAAATATGCCTTTAGCTTTACAATATGCCAGTTATATTATTCCAGCAAAATATTTTCTGACTGCACTAAAAAGCATTATGCTTAAAGGATTAGGCATATCATATATTTGGAAAGAAATATCGGTATTGATATTTATGACAATTGCTTTTATTGGAATCAGCATTAAGAAATTTAAAATCAGACTCGATTCATGAGAATCCTACTAATAATATTGCGTAAAGAATTTCTACAAATTTTTAGGAACAAAATGATGCTTCCTATTATTTTCATTATGCCTTTTGTACAAACATTGGTTCTTGTATATGCGGCTACCCTTGAACTACAGCATACAAACATTACAATTGTCGATTTAGACCATTCGCAAATGTCAGAAAAACTATGTTCAAAATTTGATGCGTCTGATTTTTTTGATGTTGAATTTGGACAGAGCGATTACGATTATCTTGATAAAATGCTTTTAACAGAATCAACTAAAGCCGTATTAATAATACCGCAAGATTTTGAAAACAATATGCGTACAGGAGTAAAAACCCAATTGCAATTAAATATAAATGCCATCGACGGACAAACGGCTGGTTTAATTAATATTTACGTTAATCAAACTATTTTAAGCTTACTAAAAGACTTAAAACCATTTGTAAATAAAACTGACTTAATGGTGATGCCCGCTTCTATTCAAGCAAAACCAAGATTTTGGTACAACGAGACACTAAACTTTAAGCATTTTATGTTACCAGGTATTATTACTATTCTTATTAGCATGATAGGAATTTTTCTTACTTCGCTAAATTTAGTAAGAGAAAAAGAGATGGGTACTATCGAGCAAATTAACGTAACGCCAATAAAAAAGTGGCAATTTTTGTCAGGCAAACTTATTCCATTTTGGATAATTGGCTTATTTGATTTGGCATTAGGATTATTAATTGGAGTTTTACTGTTCGATTTGCCGATAGAGGGATCTATATTCAGCCTTTTTGTTTTTTCAGGATTATACTTATTTACAGCTATTGGTTTAGGCTTACTTATAGCCGATTTTGCCGATACACAACAACAAGCAATGTTTACCATTTTCTTTTTCTTCCTGATTTTTGTCTTAATGGGTGGAGTTTTTACTTCGGTGGAAAGTATGCCAGATTGGGCACAATATATTAATAGGATAAATCCTCTGTACTATTTTATGAAGATTATTAGAGCGATATTACTAAAAGGTTCTGGCATAAAAGATATGATGAACGAGTTTTTCGCACTAATTACTTATGGAATTATTGCTATGTCTGTTGCGGTTTGGCAATATAGGAAGACGAATTAAATACCAAATTCGCGAGAAAAAATGTGAGGATGTGAGGATGTGAGGATTTGAGGATGAAAAACAAAGATTTATTATGTTTCAGAAACCTTATATTTTTTTTAACCTTCATACCAAAAACATAACAAAAGATAATCGGTTTTTGGCGGGAAATTTGCCCGCGCAGCAGCAAATTTCATGACAAAAACAAACAAAAATGAACTTATTGCCATATTTCAATACTTAACAGATTTTATGTGAATAAAGGAAACAATGATTCCCAGTTCGCTCGGATTGCAAATCCGAGCTAGCAGAGAATAATATTATAAGATTTTACTCTCCGCCAGTTGGCTGATCGTGAGCTCGTAGTTGTGCTTCTCGGTTTGAAGTAAAGAACAAGCTGAGAACTGAGAACAATTGAACATTCGAACAAGCGAAGTAAAGAACAAACTGAGAACTGCGAACAGAGAACTGAGAACAGAGAGCAGAGAACAGAGAACAGAGAACATTCGAACAAGCGAGTAATATCAAGGTTCAAAATCCTAGCAAACAGTAATTATCAAAACTTCACAATCAGTACACCATTAGCATCAATATTAAAATTTTGCATTAGAGAAACAGGCTTGTTATTATCTGAAGTGCTAAAAACAACAGAACCTACGGATTCTAAAGACAGACCAGATAGCTGAAAGGCATCTGAGGGAATGTTAATATTAAAAGATTGAGGCGAATTGTCAAAATTTAGCAAGAAAAGAAGTATTTCATTTTTAGAATATCTAAGAAATGAATATGTAAATTGACTGTTGTAATTGTCATTATCCCGATTAGACCATTGCAAATCGTAAAACAAACCTTTCTGAATTGTTTCATTCTTTAATGCCAAATTAAGAATTGTTTTGTAAGTGCCTCGAAGATTCTTTTGATTTTCAGAAAGTAAATCGTCATTAAAAGCTCCGTTGTTCATCCATCCTTGATGTTTTTTTATGCCCCAGTAATCAAAAATGCTTGTTCTTCCATCTTTACCGCTAAAGCCTTCTGCATCTGGAGCATCCTCGCCAAGTTCTTGTGCGAAATATTGCATGTATGAGCTTTTTTCGAAGCAACAAGAAACAATAAGTGCTGGAATTGCCCGCCAAGCTTCTGATGCGAAAAATTCAGAAGCAATTCGTTGTTCATCATGATTTTCTAAAAAACAAAGCATCTTTTCTTTAATATCATCTATTTCTTGCCAACAATTTGTAATATCATTAGCCCATTTATTGCCTTCGATAATGCCACGTAAGGTATCGTAAAGTCCTACCTTGTCGTAAAGTAAATCAAAACCTCCTTCGTGAATAAAGTTTCGATATTGTTTCGGGTCATAAACTTCGGCAATAAATAATATATTCGGATATTCATCTTTCACTCTTGCAATTGCGTAATTCCAAAATTCAACAGGAACCATTTCTGCCATATCACAACGGAAACCATCTATTCCTTTTTTAGCCCAAAACAAAAGAATATTTGTCATCTTAATCCATGTATTTGGAGTGGGATCAAAATATTTGGCTCTCTCATTTAGATAATCAACTCCATAATTTAGCTTAACTGTTTCGTACCAATCGTTTACAGATGGTGAAGCGTTAAAGCAGTCGTTTCCTGTTACTTTTGCAGGCATTTCATGATATGGATTTAAACTATCTTGAACTTTAGGAAGTTGTAGTTTCTTGTCTGGAAGATAATAGAAGTTATTTTGTGTTGAGAATGCTTTGCTATTATCATCGTCTTCGCCTAAATCTTTTATCCCAATTGGCTTAACATCAGACTTGTAGTTTCTTGAAACATGATTGGGAACAAAATCAATAATTACTTTTAATCCAGTTTGATGCGTTCTTTGTATGAGCTCTTCAAACTCAGTCATTCTATGTTCAACCTTAACTGCTAAATCTGGACAAACATCATAATAGTCTCTAATTGCATAAGGTGACCCAGCTTTACCTTTGACAAAATCAGGATGATCGGCAAGTATATTACTATCTTCGTAAGAAGTTAAAGAAGCGTGTTCCAAAATACCAGTAAACCAAATATGAGTCATTCCGAGCAACTTTATCTCTTCTAAGGCTTTTGTTGTTATATCGTTAAACTTGCCACAGCCATTTTCAGCAATGCTCCCATTGAACTTATTCAGGTTTGATTTATTTCCAAACAAACGAGTGAATATCTGATAAATGTGTATTTTCATTTTTGACAAGTTACTTTAATCGAATCTGAAATTATTTAGCTCAAAGATAATAAAATGTTGGTTGATTAAAATGGTTTTAGGGAAAAATTATGGAAGTAGTAATTGTTAGAATTGCAAATTCAAGCTAGCGGAGTGTGGGGAACGCAAAAACGGATTTTTGTCAACTGTTCTCGGTTTGAGAAAGTATACTGATTGCTGATTTTACTCTGAACGGAGCTGATATTGATGCCTGAACCTTTAAATTGGCTAAGCCAATATGCTTGACCGTTTATTGGTTGAACATTTGTTAATTACATAAATTGGGATTATGACAATGGTATTTTAACCCTAATTCACATTTTTTGCATATAGATTCCCCTAATTACAGTTTGTATTTTGGTTTGTTTTTGGTGAATGCTTGAAAATTGTACTACATTTACAGCATTATTTAATATGATGTTTTCAAACATGGTGTTAAATAAATAACAATGTTAATATAATAACAAAAACTTATTACCTTTGCAAAAAATAAATAGGATGTTATGTTGATGAATGAAATAATTAAACGAATTGAAGCACGACCAGTTTGTGGCGACGTATGTAGTTTAAGAACTGATGATTTTGAGTTTGCTTTTGCATCTGATCTTATGAGTGATGTTTTGAGGCTTACTTACGAAAAAACAATGCTGGTAACTGGTTTGTGTAATGTGCAAACTATTCGTACTGCCGAGATGGCTGAAATAAAGCTTATTATTATCTGTAGAGGCAAAAAATGTGATGACCAGATGTTTAAAATTGCTAAAGAATGTGATATCTGTTTGTTAGAAACTAATTACAGTGTTTACAGAGTCTGTGGAGAGTTGTACTCCTATGGTATTAAACCTCTTTATTGATATGTTATGGAATTTTTATTTGAGATAGAAGGTGCGAATTTTTCAGTTGCTGGTAATGCTTCGAGTACTATTAAAAGAGCACTAAAGCAACGTGATGTTGACCCTGCTAAAATAAAACGAATAGTTGTCGCATTGTTTGAAGCTGAAATAAATGTTGTTGCTCATGCAGACCACGGCACTATAAGAGTGTTAATTGAAGATCATCAAGTTCAAATGTTTGTGAAAGATTTTGGTCCTGGTATAGAGGATGTTAAAGAAGCTATGCGTGAAGGATATTCTACTGCTTCAAATTCAGTTAGAGAAATGGGGTTTGGTGCTGGAATGGGATTGCCAAACATAAAGAGAAATGCTGATGTGTTTGAAATCGAAAGTATTAAAGGATTGGGTACAAATGCTCATATAATTATTTATTTGTAAATATATATATTATGAAATTGTCTGAAATAATTAAAAATCTTGATATAGTTGTACTTAATGCTGCTAACGAAGATGCAGATATTACAAGTGCTTATGCCTCCGATTTATTAAGTGATGTGATGGGTAATGCTCAGGCTGAAGAACTCTGGATTACTATGCAAACTCATAAAAATGTTGCTGCAATTGCATCGCTTAAAGATATACCAGCAGTTGTTTTGATTAATAATGGTAAACCTGATGAGGATATGCTTGCTCATGCTAAGTTAGAGAATGTTGCGGTGCTGGTTACTAATTTAGCATGTTATGAATTTTGTGCTAAACTGTATAACCTAATTAATTGTGAATTGTAAAGCTGATCTGCATATACACACTGTTTTATCACCCTGTGGAGATTTGTCAATGAGTCCTTCAGAAATCATAAGGAAGGCTGTTGAGAAAAATATTACTATAATTGGAATTACAGACCACAATTCGACACTAAATGCAGCAGTAACTCATAATATTGGTAAAAAAAATGGTGTCTATGTTATGATGGGAGTGGAGGTTAATACTCGTGAAGAGGTACACTCTATTTGCTTTATGCCAGATGTAAAATCCCTTAGTGAATTTCAGATTTTTTTAGACTCCAAACAAACTTTTTTTCCAAATTCTCCTGATAAATTTGGTGATCAGTTTATTGTTGATGAAGATGAAAATATTATCGGAGAAGTTGAGCACCTATTAATTAATTCTTTAGATTTAAGTATAAACGAATTAGCAGATGTTGTTGCACAGATGAACGGTATTTTTATTCCTGCACATGTTGATCGAGCTAGAAATAGCCTTAGCTCTCAATTGGGGATTGTTCCTGATAATCTTAATTTTCAAGTAATGGAGCTTAGCTCTTTTGCTCAGAAAACCAATTTTTTGGAAAAATTCCCATGGTTTAAAGATTATACTTATATCACAAACTCTGATGCACATTTTATCAATGATATCGGCAAATCATTTAATTGCTTGCAAATTGAACAATTGGGCTTTGAAGAAATAAAAAATGCTCTTAAATATTCAATCTTAAATTTTCCTGAATTATGAAAACACTTGATATGCATGTTACTGATATTGTTCATAATTCAATAAGAGCAGGTGCTAATCTTATAAAAATCGGACTTGTAGATTCGGATGTTGATAATATTATTAGTATCTCAATTTCTGATAATGGTTGTGGTATGGATAAAGAAACTTTAGAAGCTATAAATAAAAGCTTTTTCTCAAGCCGTAAGGAAAGAAAAACTGGTATGGGATTGGCTTTACTTAAGTTTCATGCTGGTCAAACTGGCGGGGAGTTCTTTATGGATTCATCCCTTGGAGAGGGAACTATTGTTAAAGCCGTATTAAAAAAAGATCATATCGACCGACAACCTCTTGGTAATATTCCTGCTTGTGTAACATCTTTTATTTGTCAATATCAGCAAATCAATTTTGTTTTTGATTATAAGAGTGATAATCTTGAGTTTTCTATTGACTCTACTGGTGTGAAGGAGGTTTTTGAAGGTTTTGAAATAAATAGTGCTTCGGTTATTAAAAGTTTGGAAGAGTTTATTAGTCAAAACATTACTTAATTGTTTTTTTACTGCTTGAAAAAAATGCTGGAGAATGACGAAGAAAGTCATTATGTTTTTGCGACCTATTTTTAATTTGTATAATCTAATAATGAACCAAATTTCGCTTAATTTATTGATAATTTTCTCATTTTTTACTCTCATTTTTTTTTGTTTAAAACATTTTTGAGAATTTCTTAAACCCATGTATGATTTTTATCATGTAAAATACATGACTTTAGTCAGAAATATCTAAGAGTATTTATTTATTTATTCAAAATATAAATGTTATTTAACAGAATTGTTTTTGTTTATTTAGATTGATAAATTCCATGCTTATTATAAGTCATTCATAATCAGTAGTATAGTGAAGTTTTAATGCAAAAGTTATTTAGACTATGTTTAAATAGGCTGTTACGATAGTAACATTGTTAAAGGAATAACAAAACCATTTGTTTTGTGTAATAACATTTAATATTTTTGTAAAGTAAAATAAAATTATAAATAAAACCGGGAGGTAAAACGATGAATAAAATTAAAAATCTTGCAGACTTGCGTAAAATGAAAGACGAGTTGCAAAACAAGATCCAGCTTCGTGTAAAAAGCGATTCGCCTGATGCAATAATTCAGGTTAAAGTTGGTATGGCTACTAGTGGTATAGCCTCGGGAGCCAAAGAAATTATGAACTACTTTACGGAGGAGTTTGAAAAAAGAAACATAGACGCTTTGGTAATTCAAGTAGGCGATATGGGCTACTGTTATGCTGAACCGACTATTGAAATCACACGTCCAGGTGAAGATCCTGTTGTATTTGGCTATGTTACTATTGCCAAAGCTGATGAGATAATTGAAAAATATATTAAAAATGGTGAATTAATAGAAGGTATAATACCTACTAATTATAACACTATTGATAAATAATAAGGAGGTATATTTATGAATAAGTATAAAATGCATCTCTTAGTTTGTGGAGGGACAGGTTGTAAAGCGTCTGCGAGCGATAAAATCGTAGAACAGCTCAATGCTGAGTTAGAGTCACACGGATTAGAGGAAGAAGCTAAAGTTGTTATTACGGGATGTTTCGGATTTTGCGAACAAGGTCCTATTGTGAAAATTATCCCAGATAACACTTTCTATACGCAGGTTAAACCTGAAGATGCAAAAGAAATTATTGAGGAGCACGTTATTAAAGGACGTAAGGTACACAGATTGTTGTATGTAGATCCTACAAATAAAGAAAGTGTTAGTGACTCAAAACACATGGGGTTTTATCAAAAACAAATGCGTATAGCATTACGTAATTGCGGTTTTCTTGATCCTGAAAATATTGAAGAATCAATTGCTCGTGATGCGTATCAGGCTTTAGGTAAAGCACTTATGGAAATGACTCCACAACAAGTTATAGACGAGATAAAAAAATCTGGTCTTCGTGGTCGTGGTGGAGGTGGTTTTCCCACAGGTTTAAAATGGGAAATTGCTTCAAAAAATGCTGCAGACCAAAAATATGTTGTTTGTAACGCTGACGAAGGCGACCCTGGTGCATTTATGGACAGGTCAGTTCTTGAAGGCGACCCTCATACAGTGCTCGAAGCTATGGCAATTTGTGGCTATACAATGGGTGCAGATAAAGGACTTATTTACATTAGAGCTGAATATCCTCTTGCAATACACCGTTTAAAAGTAGCTATCAAGCAAGCTTTGGATTACGGATTACTTGGAAAAGATATTATGGGTACCGGATTTAATTTCGATATCGAGTTAAGATATGGTGCTGGTGCTTTTGTTTGCGGTGAAGAAACTGCATTATTACATTCAATGGAAGGCCATAGAGGTGAACCTACCGTAAAACCACCTTTCCCTGCTGAGTCTGGTTATCTTGGGAAACCTTCTAACGTTAATAACGTAGAAACTTTTGCTTCGGTTCCAGTGATACTTTTAAAAGGTTCTGAATGGTTT
>JAQVPT010000106.1 GCA_028701945.1 Bacteroidales bacterium | reverse complement strand
GAAGTAAACAACATTAGTAAATGAGTTTGCATTATTATAAGTTGCAGAGTATTGACGTGTCCAAGTTGTCCCACCATTAGTAGTTTTCCAAATTCCGCCAGTTTGTCCAGTTCCAGTTGGGTAGGCTGCCACCCATGCAGTGCTTGTGCTTATTGCTGTAATCATGGATATAGCTAGATTAGTGTTGCCTAGATTGATATTTCCTGTTGTCCATGTTGCTCCGCCGTTTGTAGTTTTAGTAAACTCTTGAACATTGACTCCACTGTTTGTTCCATCGTATCCTATTGCCCAAACTGTATTTTCATTTACAATTGAAATATGATTTATGCCTCTTGACGCAGCCGAAAAACCTGATGCTTGCTCTATCCAATTGCCCAAAGAGGCTTCGGTAACACTAATGTAAGCAGTTTTTGTTTCAGTATCGTTATTTGTTCCGTCAGAAATTGTTAATTTGACAGTATAATTACCTACCGAATTGTAGGTGTGTGATGGGTTTTGTATTTGGGAAGTTCCACCTTCACCAAAATTCCAAGTCCAACCTGTAGGATTACCAACCGAATTATCAGAAAAATTAACTGTTTGTCCAACTGTAATAGATGTTGCATTTGCATAAAAATCGGCATTTAGTGCAACTGTACCGTTTGTTGTATTTATCTCAATATCGTCTATCCATAACATAAACTTACTGCTAGAAACATGATGTATGGCAACATATATATTTTGGCCATCGTAAGATGAGAGGTTGTAAGTGTGTTCTGTCCATGAGGCAGGAGCTTCGATAGGATTTGCACCTGAAACTAATGTGAAAGACGAAGGGTTATTATTTGTGGTTGAGACCAATACTTGGTATGTATTATTTCCCCATGATCCTGGTTTTGGACTTCGTGCCCATAAACTTATTGATGAGTTTGTGCCAAGTTGAAGATTATCAGATATTAGCCAGTCGTTGCTAGCACTATTATCGCCAGGACAAATTGCCATTCCAACTCTTTGTCCTCCGTGTGGAGATGCTAATGTAAAACCTGCATCACTAGGGTTAAATGCCATAAATGACATAAAGCCAGACTCGCCTGGAAAATCGCAATCTGAGCTTCCGAAAGTATTAGCTTGATCACCATCAACAACAGACCATGGGAAAAAGTTGTTTGAATAATCGGCACAAGATTCAAAGTCCATTGAAAAACCAGCCTCAGTTGGAACAACTTTTATGTAATTTGGTTTTGTTTGTGTGTTGGTTGTAGATCCATCACCAACAGTTAGGCTTACATTGTATAAACCGCTGTTATTGTATGTGTGATTAGGATTTGCTGTATTAGCAGTGCCTCCGTCTCCAAAACTATATGACCAAGTCGTCGGGTCTCCGTATGAGCCATCAACAAACGAAACTGAATTTCCTTCGTAAATTTGAGTTGGCGATGCTGAAAATACTGCGGTTAATCCATAAGAGGGGCTTACAGAAAATACCGCTTGGTGGTTATATGAATAATCTCCAGCTCCACCGCCAGCTCCAGTTCCGCCAGGTACTAAATTATCAATTGTATTATAACTGTTGTAAGATCCGCTCCAGCCCCAATTAAAATGAAAGCTTTCTGTTCCTGCTTGGTAACCATCACAAACAAATGCGTGTCCAGCAGCTCCTTCATCGGAACCTGTTCCTGAATAAAATACCGGCCAACCGTTGTTTAGGTCACTAATTATTTTGTTTTTCCAGTTTGTATCAGTGTAGTTTACCCGATATGCATACAATGCATTAGAGTTGTAATTAAAATAATTTACAAATGCCTCTTTAACATAACCATAAACATAAGCTCCAGAGCCTTGGGTGCTGTACATCATGTCAACAGAAACTCCACAATGATACATTATTTTTGCTATTTCAGAGTTTGCGCTGTTTATTGAGCCCGGCATTGCATTCCAGTTGTACACAGCTGCACCAAAATTCGCTGTTTGTGTTCCATAATTATTGTCGTTGTATGAGTGTGAACCAGTTCCATGATCGGGCCATTTATGAAAACGCATAATCTGTGCCATCGCAGTTGCAACGCATCCAGTGTAAACATGCCCGCAAGCACCACCTGAGGCGGAAGGACAACTCGCATTGTAGTAGCAGCCTTGATCCCACTTGATATTCTCAATGTTCAATAATGGGCTTACGTCTTGAGTTTGCTTGATAGACGAGAATTGGTTGTTATAATAATTTTCCCATTTTTGTTTTACAGAATTATCTCCTTTTAGACTGAGATTAATAACTTGAGAAATCTGCGACTTATATGAGTTTAAAAAATATTCGTATCCTTCTGGAAGTTTAGGATCATTTATGATAAATTTGCCATTAAAAGCATAACTCAAAATTGGGGTAACTTCATCATCAGCAGAAATTATTGTATATCCGCCGGTTGAAAAATTAAAAACATAATATACCAAGAGGTCATTTTCGTAAACTTCAATATTATCAATTACTTTACCTGTCTCTCTAAAACCCGACATGTAATTGTAATAATTCTCTGCAACTTGCTTTGCTTTTGATGTTGGTACGTGTGCTGCGAATGAAAAGATTGAAAATATAAAAACGAATAAGGATATAAATGTGATTTTCTTCATAATCATAGTATTTATTTTGTCCAAATTTAAGTAGAAGATGTAAGAAATTCGTTATAAATGTAATTAAATAATATAAAGTGCAACTTTGGTTCAAAGTTTTAGGATTATTTTGTATAATAACTGTAAAAGTTCAAGAAAACTTATAAGATTATTCATTTTCATGGCATTATCTGAATTGTAAATGTACAAAGTTTGTATTTTAAGCCTTAATTTGCTTTTAGTTTAGCTAGTTGTGTTTAACGATATTATTAGATTTTTCTTTTCAATTTTTATTTTATAATAAATCGCTTAATAAATTGTTAATTATTAGGGGTTTACTAATTTTGTCCAAAAGCAAATAATTATATTATGCAAAAAGTAATAATTACAGGTGGAACAGGGTATATTGGCTCTCATACGGTAGTCGAATTTCAAAATGCTGGCTTTGAAGTAGTTGTAATAGATAATTTGTCTAATTCTGTGATTGAAGTCCTTACTGGGATTGAAAGCATCACAGGTATTCGACCAATATTTTACCAAATTGATGTGTCAGAAACAAAAGATTTAGAAACTGTTTTTAAAGACCATAAAGATGCGGTTGCTGTGATTCATTTTGCAGCTTATAAAGCTGTTGGTGAATCGGTAAAAGAACCACTTAAATATTATCAAAATAATATTCAGGGACTTGTTAATGTTTTGTCAAATATGATTAAATATGACATCCCTAATTTAGTTTTTTCGTCTAGTTGTACAGTTTATGGACAACCTGAAAAATTGCCAGTTACTGAGGATACTCCAGTAGTAAAAGCAGAGTCGCCTTATGGAAATACTAAGAAAATTAACGAAGAGATAATTGTCGATACAATAAATTCATCAGAAAATCTAAACGCAATTTCTTTAAGATATTTTAATCCTATTGGAGCGCATATTTCGGCTAATATTGGAGAATTACCGCTTGGTGTTCCTAATAATTTGTTGCCATATATTACACAAACTGCTATTGGGTTGCGAAAAGAATTGAGTGTTTTTGGAGATGATTATAATACTCCTGATGGTACTGCAATTCGTGATTATATTAATGTTTGTGATTTGGCAAAAGCTCATGTTGTCGCAGTTAAAAGATTACTGAACAACGCGTTAAGATACGAAGTGTTTAATATTGGTACAGGTAAAGGAAGTTCTGTGATGGAAATAATAAACGCTTTTGAAAGTAGTACTGGACAAAAATTAAATTACAAAATAGTAGATAGACGAGCTGGAGATATTGAGCAGGTTTGGGCTGATACATCAAAAGCAAATAAAATATTGTGTTGGAAGGCTGAAATATCTCTTGATGAAACTGTTAAGTCTGCTTGGGAGTGGGAGAAGAAAGTCCAAAAGTCCTGATAATAATTAATATGTTCCTGTTTGATGGGTTACTGTTTGGTGGTTGTCCTTCGAGGAACTCGAAGGACAGTTTAAAGAAACAGTAACTTTAATTAATCTGTTCTGTTCGTCGAGTTACTCGACGAACAACCATTGAATAACCTAAAAAAAAGGTTCAAAATTTTGAACCTTTTTTTATGTTTTATTATTGATTAAGTATTAGAGGCATTCCATCTGAACCGCCTATAACAACAATTTTTGCGTTTGGAGATTCTGCAAGCTTTAAAGTTGTTTCTATTCCTCTCATTTTTAACAAAGCAGGAGTTAAACTACTATTAATAATTGAGTTTGCTCTAGCTTCACCTTCGGCTTCGATTCTTTTTCTTTCAGCCTCTTTTGCTTCTTTTTCGTTCCTAAACTGGTAGGCTAGTGATTCTTGTTCTTGCTGTAATTTTGTCTCGATAGCAGTTTTAATTTGAGGAGGTAAATTAATAGACCTAATCAAAACTGCACGAGTTTCGACAGAGTTATCTTGCAATTTTTGTGTTGTTTCGGTAATTATTTCACCTTCGACTTCTGCTCTTTTTGTGGAGTAAATTTCTTCGGCAGTATATCTGCCCATAACCTGTCTTACTGTCGATCGCACTTCTGGAACAACAAGCTGATTCATATAATCTTCGCCAAATTGTTGATGAAGATAAGGTAATCTTTTAGGAATTGGATTAAAACGAACCGAGATCTCAACATTTATTGACAACCCATTTTTATCCAACACATCCATCATTTCTTCGGTTTTACGCTCTTTAACGTTATAGACAATAAAATCATTCCACGGTGCGACAATATGAAAACCAGGCTGGCTAATTTTTGTAGTGTCTAATCCGCTGCCAAACGGTCTAAATGTGATTGCTCTTTCACCTGGTTTTACTATGTAAAACATTGAACTGCCAAAAATGATTAACAGTAATAATAATATTGCTCCAGCAATAATAAACTTTTTGTACTTTTGAATATCCATATTTATAAAATTTAGTTATTAGTTTTTAGCTATTTTAGGACTTATACACATAATAGGAACAGTTGACTTGCGAATTAGTTTAGTTGCCATGCTTCCAACAAAGAATTTTTGCAATTTTGTTTCTTGCCGAGTCATAATAATTATTAAATCAGCGTCAATATCGTCGGCATAATCATTAATTTCGTTAGCCATTATTTCAATATCGTTTTTTGTTTTGAGTAACTTAATTTGCGATTTTATTTCTAATTTGTTGAATATTGATTTAACTTGATTCATTTGTTCTTTGATTGTGTCGCACATTTTATCATCCTCAAAACTTGTAGCTGAAACAATATGAACTTCTGAGTTGTAGATTTTTGCAATTTTAATTGTTTGATCAATTTTTTGTTTTGTTTCTTTTGTGAGATCTAGAGGTAAAACAATTTTATCGCAGCCTGTTTTATCGGAGCGATTAGTGAAAACTACTAAAGGGCAATCTACATGATTTAATATACGCAAAGTAGTTGATGAGTTTGGTTTTGACCCAATATCTGTTCCGATAAAAATATAGGACGGCTTGATTTCTCTCTCAGTCTTAAGTATTTGAGTTATGATTTTACCTGTTTCAATGCGAGTATTAATTTTACCATTAATTAAAGACATCATTGGATTAATAAGATTATCCATTCTATTTTGGATAATTTCAATCGCATTACTGTTATTGTCAATCTTTCTAAGATTAGGAATAATATGCAAAACAAAGACATCAGATTTTGCCTTACTTGAAAAAAACGCACTCTGTTTAAAAGCTATTTCTGCTTGTCTAGAAAAGTTTGTTGGGACTAAGATTTGGTTTTTTGTCATAAATTTATTCCTTGCATTTGATGCGATCAAATAATTTTGATTATATTTACAAATATATTATATTTTATTTAGATTATGAAGAAAATTGAAAATTCAGAATTAATTATTAATAATGATGGTAGTATCTTCCATCTTCATTTGAAACCAGAACAACTGGCAAAAGACATAATTCTTGTAGGAGACCCTGGTCGTGTAGCATTGATATCACAGCATTTCGATAGCATCGAACACAAGGTGCAAAATCGTGAGTTTATAACTCATACTGGTACATATAAAGGGAAAAGGATTTCAGTTATCGCCACTGGAATCGGAACAGATAATATTGATATCGTGCTAAATGAGTTAGATGCTCTTGTTAATATTGACCTTAATAAGCGCATTATTAAAGAAAATCATGCAAGTTTAAACTTAGTACGAATTGGAACTTCGGGTGGATTACAAGAAGATTTAGAGGTTGATACATTTCTTATGTCCGAAATGGCAATCGGTTTTGACGGACTTTTGAATTTTTATAAGGATAGAGAAAAGGTTGGTAATAATGATGTTGAGGAGGCTTTCTTAAAGCACATGTCTTGGAACCCACGTATCGCAACACCTTATTTTGTAAATGCTTCCGATAGTCTTATGCGGAGAATAGATCATGGTTTTAGAAGAGGTTATACAATATCGGCACCAGGTTTTTATGGACCACAAGGACGTGAGCTTAGATTAGAAATTCAAGATCGGGAGATTAATGATAAAATTCGCTCATTTAGATTTGAAAATAATCGTATTACTAACTATGAGATGGAAAGTTCAGCACTATTCGGACTTTCGACTCTGCTTGGTCACAAAGCTGCAACTGTTTGTGTTATCATTGCTAACCGGTACGCAAAACAATATAGTAAAGACTATAAACCTTTTGTAAAAAATTTAATAAAAATTGTGTTGGATAATTTGGCGAAAAACGACTAGCGGTTTGTTAAAACAACTGATTTATTACTCCCATTGGTCGTGAGGGGTTAGCTTCGTTGATTATTCCGTAATTTGATGTTGTTTGATAATTCTTAAATACTTAACAATACAATATTAGGAGGATAAAAAATATTCTCTAGCTATAAATCTTTAAAATAAAAACTTATTAATTCAAAAATATATTGATAAAATTAACAAGTTTATAACATATTTATATTATTTTGACTTTGTGGTTTTGTAATGGCGATGTCAAAAAAATGGGCTGTTTATATAAATTATTGTCTAAAAGCTTAAAGAAGTGCCAACTTTTAAGTATTTTTATCGTCTGAATATTATAAAATGAGTCAGGATTTTGTTATTAATTCTAAGTTATGAAATTAAGATTAGTCTATATTGAGATACTTTCCTTGTTATTATTTATGTTTTTTTTACATAATTCAATATTTGCTTATGAAAATATTATAAGTCATAAAGTAATAAAAACAAATTACGATATCAAGGGAAAATTGCTTCAGCCAGCTGGCCCTTTTTGCATCACGGATGCCCCCGTTAATTTAATAGCCTCTGTTACAGGGGGAACGTGGTCTGGACATGGGATTATTGATCCAACTAACGGAACATTTGACCCTTCTGTTGCTGGAGCTGGAAATCATACAATAACTTATGTTTCTGCAAGTGGTACCGAAACGGTTGTCATCCGTGTTTATGCGGCTGTAAATGCTACGATTACATCCGCAGGACATTATTGTGATAATGATGTTGTGCAGTATTTGAGTGCTGTGAGTGGTGGAGGTGATTGGTCAGGCACTGGAATAACAAACGCATCTTTGGGTGAGTTTGATCCCGCTGATGCAGGAGTTGGAGTGCATATAATCCAATATACGGTTAGAAATGGAGCTTGTGTTGATACAGATACTGAAACTATAACTGTGTATTTGAGCCCAGTTGCTTCTTTCCCATCAGTTCCTCGTCTATGCGAAACCGATACTCCTTTTGATATTATTCCGACAAATCCAGGAGGTACTTGGTCTGGAACTGGTATAACAAATACTGTAGATGGAACCTTTGACCCTAGCGTTGCTGGTCCTGGATTCTATATGGTTACATATACTCTATCAAATGCTAATTGTACTTCTGAGGCCATCCGAAGAATAAATGTTGACACTCTCGTTATTGCAACGATTGACCCTGCTGGTCCCTTTTGTGATGATGATACTTGGCTAACATTAAACACCGCAGATATTGGTGGAACATGGTCGGGTACGGGAATAACAGATGCTCTTACAGGAGTTTTTGATCCTGCGATAGCCGGAGTAGGTACTCATACTATTGCTTATAATATTATCTCGGGTGCCTGTGAAGATATTGACAATATTGATATTACAGTGTTGGCTGCTCCAGATGTTACAATTACAAATCCTGGCAATTTTTGTAGTAACGATCCTGTAATTACTCTTGTTGCTGCAACATCTGGAGGTCAGTGGAGTGGCACTGGTATTGTTGACTCCGATTTAGGAACTTTTGATCCCTCTATTGCAACCGAGGGGGCAAATACAATATCTTACACGATTAGTAATGCTGCATGTACAAGAGAGGATAATATTGTAATATTTGTTTATGAAGATGTTGATGCAACAATTACTCCTGCTGGTCATTTTTGTGATAACGAAGGTGTTGTTTATTTAACTTCTGCAGATCCTGGAGGAGTTTGGTCGGGAACTGGTATTACGGACGTAAACTTAGGAGAATTTGACCCAGAACTTGCTGGCATAGGTGTACACGAAATTACTTATAGTATTAGCAATGATCATTGTAGCGATAGTGATATAATTTCAATTGAAGTCTTTTTGAGCCCAAACCCCGAATTTGCTGGTGTTTCCGGTATTTGTGAAAGTGATGCACCATTTGATTTAGTTCCAGTAAACTTGGGAGGTACTTGGTCGGGAATAGGTATAACAGATCCTGTAAATGGGACATTTGATCCACTAGTAGCAGGAGCGGGTTTTCATATGATTACTTATACTCTTTCAAATGAACATTGTACATCGTATAAGGTACGGCGTTTAAATGTTGCTCCTCTTGTTGATGCAACTATTACTCCCGTTGGACCGTTTTGTGAAGATGAACCCGAAATAGTTTTAACTGCTGTTGATCCCAGCGGAACTTGGTCGGGTACTGGAATTACTAATGCCTCTGCAGGTACGTTTGACCCTGCAATTGCAGGAGCTGGTTTGCATACAATAACATATAATGTTGTTGCTGGTGTATGCTCGGATATCGCTACAATTGATATTCAGGTCGATTATATTCCAGATGCTTCGATTATTTCTGCTGGTCCGTTTTGTGAAACAGATGCTGCTTTAAATTTGTCTCCTTTGTTTCCTGGAGGAACATGGTCTGGTACTGGAATAACCGATCCTACCAATGGAACATTTGACCCAACAATTGCAGGAAGCGGTGATTTTACAATAACTTACGATTTAACTAATGGAGCTTGCTCGTCTCAAGAAACTACTGTAATTCATGTTGATGAGGAAGTTGATGCAACAATTACAGGCGTTCCGCAGATTTGTGAAATAGATCCTGCGTTTAATCTTGTGGCAGCAGATCCAGGCGGTGTTTGGAGTGGCACAGGTATTACTAATGCTACAAATGGGACATTTGATCCTACTGTTGCAGGACCTGGATTACACTCCATAACTTATTCAATTGCAAATGGAACTTGCTCAGATACAGATGTTGTGATTATTGATGTTAGTGCAGATCCAGATCCTGGAATTTCTGGTGCTGGTCCATTTTGTTCTGACGAAGCCGCGATTAATCTTACCGCTGTAACTTTAGGTGGAACTTGGTCTGGTACAGGAATAACCGATCCTGTTAATGGAACATTTGACCCAACAATTGCAGGAGTTGGTGATTTTACAATAACTTACGATTTAACTAATGGGGCTTGCTCGTCTCAAGGAACTACAATAATTCATGTTGATGAGGAAGTTGATGCAACAATTACAGGCGTTCCGCAGATTTGTGAAATAGATCCTGCGTTTAATCTTGTGGCAGCAGACCTAGGAGGCGTTTGGAGTGGTACAGGTATTACTAATACTGCAAATGGAACATTTAATCCTACTGTTGCAGGACCCGGATTACACACCGTAACTTACTCAATTACGAATGGAACTTGCTCTGATACTGATACTGAAATTATTGATGTTAGTGCTGAGCCTAATTCTACAATATCTGGTGCTGGTCCATTTTGTTCTGATGAAGCCGCGATTAATCTTACCGCATCAACTGCTGGTGGAACATGGTCTGGTACTGGCATAACCGATCCTACCAATGGAACATTTGACCCAACAATTGCTGGAAGCGGCGATTTTACAATAACTTATGATTTAACTAATGGAGCTTGCTCGTCTCAAGGAACTACAATAATTCATGTTGATGAGGAAGTTGACGCAACAATTACAGGCGTTCCTTTACTTTGCGAATTTAATCCTGCGTTTAATCTTGTGGCAGCAGATCCAGGCGGTGTTTGGAGTGGTACGGGTATTACTAATGCTACAAATGGGACATTTGATCCTACTGTTGCAGGACAAGGATTACACACCGTAACTTATTCAATTACGAATGGAACTTGTTCAGATATAG
>JAQVPT010000105.1 GCA_028701945.1 Bacteroidales bacterium | reverse complement strand
TATAATCTTAACCAGATTAAAGCGAAACTCAAGGATACTTCCGAATCCTGGATAGGTGCAACTCTTTTTGTTATGAATATTATGAATTTTGCAAATATTCTAAATCTGACTTTCTGAGGAAGCCCTACTTATAGGAAAAACAGAAACTTTTTATGACGATTTTTTTAATGGAACAGAGCTTATTAATTACACATACGATGAAGAAACAGGTATTCTGATTGCCTTATCAAAGCAAATAAATATTTTTGACAATTATGCTGTTTTTGATTTGTTGATTATGCCAACAAATTTATATGGGCAATATAAAACAACTAATATGCAGTTTTATAGTTACAATATTGATTTAAGTGAATGGCATTTAACTCAAGATTATATTTTTTATTACTCCGAAGGCAGACCAACTCGCACAGTTGATAATAGTATTAGTAATTTATCAGTTTTTCCAAATCCAGCAAGCAAAATGATTACAATTGAATTTCCGAGTTCAAGTGCCGAAAATAAAACTATTGAAATATTAGACCCGTATGGTAAAGTCGTTTCATCAACGCAATCTTCATCTTCAATAGTCGAAATTAACATTAGTGAATTTAGCAATGGAATTTATTTTGTGCACGTTTTATACGAAAAAGGCGTGATTACTAATAAATTTATTAAAAGTGATCATTAAGGATGGTGGTTCCATAAGAATATTTTGTAGAGGAAAACCACCAGTTTATAACAGCACCTATGTATAATGCGGAATTTGCAGGAACTTTGAAAGTAATTTCACTATTTAAAATCCGCCGCAACCGAATTATTAAGTAAGAGTGAAAACCATACATATATTCCCTCTTTGGGTGTTTTTATATGGTTTTAACATACATATAAGACTTCATTACGTCAATTCTAAGCCGCTATCTTTTTTGATTAATATTCTAAAAACAGTTTCTGTAAATCATAAAACATCTCTTAAAAAGGCTTATATTTGACCAAAATTAGAAAAAATAGGTGGTTTTTAGACGGACTGCCGTTACCACCAAGTTAAAAAAGCGCTCCCCTAAAATAAATTTGTTTCCTAATGAGGAAACTCGTATCTTTGTAAAAAAAGAAATGAATGAACTTTAAGATTTAAAGCCGAGTTTTTGGACGAAGCAGTCGAATTTCTTGGTAGTTTTGAAAAAAAAGAAAGAGAAAAGATTATTTACAACATTTATAAAGCCAAAGTTACACAGGATCAAGAAGTGTTTAAGAAACTGTCTGATGATATTTGGAAATTTAGAACTTTATTTAATAAAACGCATTTTCGTCTTTTCGCTTTTTGGGACAAAACAGAACCAGTGGAAAAACTTGTTGTTTCAACTCATGGAATAATAAAGAAGACAAAGAAAACGCCTCCGAAAGAAATTCAGAAAGCCGTTCAAATTAAAGAAAAATATTTTAATCTTAAAACAAGGAGCAATGAAAAATAAAGGAATGAATACAACATCATTAGAAGAGTTAACCGAAAGATTTATTGGTAAAAAAGGAACTCCTGAGCGTGATGCTTTTGAATATGAATTGACTCTTGAGCTTTTAGGTGAGGCAATTAAACAAGCACGAAAAGAAAGACATCTTACTCAAGAGCAACTTGGAGAATTAGTGGGCGTGAAAAAATCCCAAATTTCAAAACTTGAAAACAGTCTTACTGACGCAAGGTTTGAAACAATTTTAAAAGTTTTTAGGGCTTTGAACGCAAAAATTAATTTTAATGTGGAGCTTTTAAACCAAAATATAAAACTCGCCTAAAAATGGAGAGTTGATAAATAACCAGGTGGTAACAGCACCTATGTGTAATGTGGAAATTCACCTGTAACCGTTCGTGCAGAACACATCCGAACACCGCCAAATTTTTACATTTGGCTTTACTACAAAATTTAAAAACAAAACCAAAAAATTTGGCTTCGTAGGAATCTTGAAAAGGTAATTTCTATTCCTATTCCACATAGCCGCAACCGTCAGATTGTCTAAAAACCCATCTTTATTAATAATCACTTGTTCATAAAACATGCTTGTTTTATTTTGCTAACTCTTTCAAACCCTCTGTCTTGTATGCCTTTACCAATAACCAACAGTATTAGTTCGGACTCCAAAAAGTGTGGCTATATCTTTCTGCTTTTTTTCCGATTTTATCAAGTTAATTGCTCGCAGTCGAAGGCAATATCTTTGCTCACTTGATAATTTTCTAAAATCCATTTTATCCATGAAGAAAAGATACAAAATAAATGTTACAAATAGCGTTATATTAGTGTTGGGTTAATAGTATGAGTAATATTATTGAAAATCTACAGCTGTTAAAAATATTCTATAACATGTAAAAATGTTTTTTATAACATTTTCATTAGACATTATTGCAACTACCTTAGTGTTTTCATTAAAATTACGGAATTGGATTTATTATTAACACCATATTTTGCATTATTTCTAATAATTATTCTGGGCTTCATACTTGGAGCGGTGAAGATTAAAGGAATAAAATTAGATGTTTCTGCGATTCTTTTTGTAGCAATGGTCTTTGGTTATTACGGACTTGAATTTCCTGATACACTAAAACAAATAGGCTTAGTTCTTTTTATTTTCACTATTGGTTTTCAGGCAGGACCGTCTTTGTTTGAGACTTTTCGTAAAGACGGTAAAAAACTTGTTGCTTTAGCTACAATAATAGTTGTTTCAGGAGCATTGGTCTCTATAGGATGTGCATTAGTTTTTGGGTTTAGCAAAGAACTTGCAGGAGGTTTATTTACTGGTGCAATCACGAGTACTCCAGGGCTTGCTGCCTTATCGGAGCTATCAGATGTTAAAGATGCAACAATTGGTTATGGTATTGCCTATCCATTTGGGGTAATCGGGGTTGTTTTATTTATAAAATTGTTACCTCGACTTTTTATGTGTAATGTAGAAATTGCTGAGAAAAAATATGATGCAGAGTTAGAAGACAAATTTCCTAAAATACTCAATCGCAACTATATTGTTGAGAATCCACTTATTATTGGTAAAAGCATCGCTGAAATATCCTTTAGGCAAGTAACAGAAGCAACGATATCTCGCATATTACAAAATGGGGCAGCATTTACACCAACTCCACAAACTAAACTTCATAGCGGTAGCGTAATAAAAGCAGTAGGTACAGAGTTCTCTTTAGTAAAAGTTCAGGAGTTAATAGGTAAACCTACTGAGTTTGGCATCTCATTAAATCAGAATTATGATGTGCGATTTATCATAGTTACAAATAAAAAAGTTTTAGATAAAACCATTAGTGAGTTGCACCTTCAAAGTAAATATAACATAATTATTACAAGGATTAGGCGAAGCGGAATTGATTTTAGTGCGACCTCAAATATTAAACTCCAATTTGGTGATAAAATTAAAGTAGCAGGGACAAAAGAGGATATTAAAAACCTTACAAATGTTCTTGGAGACGATATTACAAAACTACATGAATCAAACTATTTGCCAGTAGCTATTGGTATAGTGCTTGGCGTTTTATTAGGAAAATTGTGTTTTAGCATCGGCAAATTCGAATTATCTCTTGGCTTAACAGGAGGGGTTATTGCTGTCGCTATTCTCCTTAGCCGTATCCGAAAGATTGGTCCTGTTGTTTTTTCGCTTACAACCTCGGCAAACCAGATTTTACGACAGATAGGATTGATATTGTTCCTTGCTTCAGTCGGTGCTGAATCTGGTTCAAATATAGTTGCAACAGTAAAAGCAGAAGGCTTACCAATGTTATTTTCGGGTGTTTTAATTACTCTTATCCCAATGTTTTTAGGAGCGATTTTCGCAAAATATATTTTAAAAATTGATGTTTTACAACTATTGGGTGCAATTACTGGAGGTATGACAAGTACTCCAGGTTTAGCTGCAGCAAGTTCGATGACAAAAACCAACGCTCCCGGAATAGCTTATGCGACCATATATCCCATAGCAATGGTACTCGTAATAGTATGTGTTCAAATAATGTTTCTCGTTTTATAGTATTAAAATCCATTTTAATTTAACCGGTTCTACCGCGTATTTAATGGGTTAATAGTTTATTCCCTTTGACTATTTTTGCTTGTTTCGACTTCACTGCTCCGCCAGTTAGCGAATCAATGCACTATGTGCAAGTTGCTCAACACAAATTAAAAGGGACAGATTACCAGGATGTTGTGTGGCTGTAATACAGAATCACTGGATCAAAGAATCACAATATTACTGATTATAGATTACTAATAGGTGTGTTTCCATTAAATAGGTGGTAAATTCATTTAACATAATGAGTATATTTGCTTTTATTGTAAGTTTTTATAGGCATTTTAACGTTTTTAGTATAATTTTAAGTGTACTTTGTTTGTTAATTAAGAAAATATGACTATATTGTCTGATTGATTATTAATAAAATTAAGATCCTTTATGGTAAAATTTGAAATTATTAGAGAAGAAAAAGAATTTAAAAACATTAATCACGCACAGTGTATAAACTTTCTACACAACCATCTTGATAGATTTCGCGACAACAAAGAAGACATTTCGAAATGTATCGATTATGTAATGCAAAAAGACTGCGGAAAAGGAGGTTACTTATTATTAGCTTATTACGAAGAAGAATTGGCTGGTATTTTAGTTATGACCAATACAGGAATGTCTGGATTTATACCAGAAAACATCCTTGTTTACATTGCAGTTGATGCAAAATTTCGAGGAAAAGGTATTGGGAGGAAAATTATTGAAAAAGCCATAAGCATTACAGAGGGAAATATTAAGCTTCACGTAGAGTATGACAATCCAGCAAAAAGACTTTATGAACGTATTGGCTTTAATACAAAATATGCAGAAATGAGATTTGAAAATAAAAAGTAATCTCTTCTAAACAGTTCTAATTTATTTAATTTAACAACACAAAAATGGCAAAACTACAAATTGACACAGCAGCTGTCATATATAATATTAAAGAAATAAGCTCATTTTTAAAAAAACATAACAAACAATGGAGTTTAATTACTAAGGTTTTTTCGGGAGACATAGATTTACTTAAAAGAATATTGAAGCCCGATGTTATTAAAGATATTCACTCTGTTGGAGACTCTCGTCTGAGTAGTTTAAAAATTCTTAAA
The DNA here is from genome assembly GCA_028701945.1 of Bacteroidales bacterium. GTDB lineage: Bacteria > Bacteroidota > Bacteroidia > Bacteroidales > ML635J-15 > Bact-19. The sequence goes on along the minus strand of JAQVPT010000105.1, from coordinate 5,388 downwards.
GAGGTAAATCCAAATCTGATAACAATTTATATTAAGCCTCCTGCACTGGTTTATGTAGATGATGTTGTTAAATATGCGGATATATCGCTAAACACCTCATACAAAACAATCATAGCATTAAATAACGCAGCTAAAAAGCAGAATAAAATTCATAAAATAATTATAATGATTGAGCTTGGTGAGTTGCGGGAAGGAATTAAAAGAAATGAATTTATAGGTTTTTATGAAAAAGTATTTAAACTGACAAATATAGAGGTCATAGGATTAGGCTCAAATTTGGGTTGTATGTACGGTGTTGAGCCAACTTTTGATAAACTTTTACAATTATGTCTTTATAAGGAGCTTATACAAGCAAAATTCAATAAGGATTTACCTTTAATATCGGGTGGAAGTTCAATCACTTTACCATTGTTAGACAAAAACGCTATCCCACTGGACATGAACCACTTCCGAATTGGTGAAGCTGCATTTTTTGGAACAAGTCCTTTATCAAATGAGAGGTTTAATGAGTTAAATACTGAAGCTTTTATTTTTAAAGCGAATATAATTGAGCTAGACGAGAAAAAATTGATGCCAGACGGAGTAATAAACGATGCAAACATTGGACATACAGCCGAATACGATATGGAAGACTTTAATTCTACAACGACAAAAGCCATATTAGATGTTGGATTATTAGATGTTGATAAAGGGGATCTTGAAGTTCTTGATAAAGAAGTTAATTTCGTTGGTATAACATCAGATATGATGGTGGTTGACTTAGGAACGAATAAAACTAAAGATGGCAAAAAGAAATATTCAATTGGTAGTCAGATTTGTTTTACCCCATCATATATGGGCGTTGCAAGGTTGTTGAACTCTAAGTTTATTGATATTGAATATCTTTAATGTCTGAAAACATGAAATCATCATGATTTTTATTCAAAAGCTACTTCGTTAGCTTAAATTTTCTGCAACATTTGCAAGCATGAATCTGTCCAATATGGTATTATAACTCCATAATTAGTTGTAATTTTCGATTTGTCAAGTACGCTATATGAGGGTCTTTGTGCACGTGTAACAAACTCACTGCTGCGAACTGGAAATACAGGCGTGTTCAAGTGTTTTTGCTTTAATAAAAACACGGCAAAATCGTACCACGAGCAGACTCCAAGGTCTGAATAATGATAAATTCCAGATTTCCAGATATTTGAATTGCAATAATCTGAAACGATTTGAAGTATCGCATTTGCTAGACTTCCAGCATAAGTAGGTGTTCCTATCTGATCGAATACTACGTTGAGTTTTTCTTTTTCAGTTGCTAATCTCAACATAGTCTTAGCAAAATTATTTCCATATTCACTGTACAACCAGGATGTTCTGATAATAATACAATCAGAAGAGTTTTTAATTGCAAGCTTTTCTCCTTCAAGTTTAGTTCTACCATAAACCGAAACTGGTTTCTCTAAATCTGTTTCTGTATATGGGGTATTTGCTTGTCCATCAAAGACATAATCGGTGGAGATATGAATTAGTTTTGCTCCTATCGCATATGCTTTTTTTGCCAATAATTCGGGACCTTTAGCATTTGCTTGGTAGGCATTATCTTCATCATCTTCAGCCTTGTCAACAGCAGTGTATGCAGCACAGTTTATGATAAGACCAATCTGATTTTCTGAAAATATTTTATCAATACTATGGGCATTGGTAATATCTGTATCGGGAAGATCTGTAAAAATAAAATTTAATCCAGAGTTGTTTATTGACAAATCATTTATTTTACGTCCGAGTTGACCATTTGCTCCAGTTATTAATATTTTCTTCATAATTAGAAATTCATTTCAGCATCTTTAAATGCAGGATTTTTTGTGTCTTTTTCCGAAATAATATAGTCTTTTGGGACGATACGCCAGTCTATTTTTAATTGTGTATCATCGAATTGTATTCCACGTTCTGATTGAGGATTGTAGTACTCATCGCACATATAAGAAAATACGGCTCTTTCGGATAAAACAGCAAAGCCATGAGCAAAACCTTTAGGTATCAAAAATTGAGTTTTATTTTCGCCACTTAATTCCACTGCATGATGTTTACCAAATGTAGGCGATTCTTTTCTTAAATCGACAGCAACATCTAATACTTTTCCATAAACAACTCGAACCAGTTTTGCTTGTCCAAACGGAGCAAGTTGATAGTGTAAACCTCTAATTACTCCATATCCTGAACTTGACTCATTATGTTGTATGGGATTAAAACTTATTCCGTTTTCCAATGCAAGTTCTTGATTCCAAGACTCAAAAAAGTATCCTCTTTTATCACTAAAAACTTTCGGTTCGATGATAAGCAATCCATCTATTTTTGTTTTTGTAATAATCATAATGGAATATCTTCGTTTAATATTTTTAATAGATATTGTCCGTACTCACTTTTTTGCAATGGAATAATTAGTTTCTCAAACTGTTCTTTAGAGATAAACTCTCGACGGTATGCAATTTCTTCAATACACGAGGCTTTCAGTCCTTGTCTTGCTTCGATTGTCTCCATAAAATTAGCTGCTTGAAGCAAACTTTCGGGTGTGCCTGTATCTAACCATGCAAAACCGCGTCCGAGAAGTTTTATTTGCAAGCGTTTTTCCTCCAAAAATAAATTATTTAAGTCGGTGATTTCATATTCTCCACGTTTTGATGGTTTTAGCTTTTTCGCTTTATCTACCACATCATTACTGTAAAAATATAATCCTGTAACCGCATAGTTTGATTTTGGTTTATCCGGTTTTTCTTCGATTGACAATACATTTCCGTCAGCATCAAAATCTGCAACTCCATATCTTTGAGGATCCTTAACATAATAACCAAATATCATTGCACCATCATCGAGCTTTGCTGCATCTAGCATGACATTCCCAAAACCTTGTCCATAAAAAATATTGTCTCCTAAAACTAAACAAACGCTATCATCTCCAATAAATTCTTCGCCAAGGGTGAAAGCTTGAGCTAGTCCATCAGGCGAAGGTTGTATTTTATACTGAATTTTTATCCCCAGTTGAGAACCATCGCCAAATAGTCTTTCATAAAGCGAAATATCTTGAGGTGTAGAAATAATTAATACTTCACGAATACCTGCGAGCATTAGTACTGATAATGGATAATATATCATCGGCTTATCGTAAACAGGGATTATCTGTTTCGAGATACTTATTGTCATCGGGTGTAACCGTGTTCCTGCCCCACCGGCTAAAATAATTCCTTTCATATTCAATGTTTTTAAATAATTGGTTTAAAATAATTTATTGTTTTAATTAGCCCCTCTTCCAAATTAATATCAGGACTCCACCCATCAAGAAGTTTAGTTGCAAGACTAATATCAGGTTGTCTTTGAATAGGGTCATCCTCAGGCAATGGAAGATATTCAATTTTACTTTTTGAATTTGTTAATTTGATAATTTCATCAGCAAGCTGAAGTATGGTAAATTCGCCTGGATTACCAATATTTACAGGCCCTGTGATGTCATCACTGGTATTCATCAATCTAATTAAGCCTTCAACGAGATCGTCAACATACTGAAAACTACGTGTTTGCTTCCCATCCCCATAAATAGTAATAGGTTTATTTTGCAAAGCCTGAACAATAAAATTTGAAATTACTCGTCCGTCATTTGGATGCATATTTGGACCATAAGTATTAAATATCCGAGCAATTTTAATTTTCACATCATTTTGTTTGTGATAATTAACAAAAAGAGATTCGGCACATCTTTTACCTTCATCATAGCACGAACGAGTTCCAATGGGATTTACATTGCCCCAATATGTTTCTGGTTGAGGATGAATGTCTGGGTCTCCATAAACCTCACTTGTAGAGGCTTGTAGGATTTTGGCTTTTATTCTTTTAGCAAGTCCAAGCATGTTGATAGCACCCATTACCGAAGTTTTAATCGTTTTAATCGGATTATACTGATAATGTATTGGAGAAGCAGGACATGCAAGATTATATATCTCGTCAACTTCAATAAAAAACGGCGTAGTAATATCGTGACGTACAAGTTCAAAATAAGGATTGTCAATTAAGTCAATAATATTAGACTTTGAGCCTGTAAAATAATTATCGAGACAGATTACTTCATTACCATCATTAATCAAGCGTTTACACAAATGAGAGCCAATGAAGCCTGCACCTCCAGTTACAAGGATTTTTTTCATAGATAAATTTTTAATCTATATTAGGAAGTAAAAATATAAGTAATTTCTTAGAAACGCAACTTTATATCTGAAAACAGTTTATATCAGTTTGCGGTGTGTTCAAATTTATTATTCCACCAACTATTCTCGAATAGTAACTATTGTTGCTTGCTTTTTAGAATCTTTTGTTATTAATATGCCACATTCTTTATTTAAACGATCAATAAATTCTTCGCTTGATTTAATTCTGTAAAGTTTCCAATCAAAATCAAAACTGTAATTTCTATAATCATCATCCAAAATTAAAGGTAATTTATAAATCTCTCTAATAGATGTAGATAGGGATTCAACATTTGTTTCTTGTCTATTTTCTGCTGGCGGCAAATAGTTGAGTAGTTTAAGAGAGTCTTCAATAATCATAATATAAGCCTCAGAATACGAAGTGTCTAAAACAAGTCCAGTATGCTGTACGAAGTCGTTAAATAGTTGGTCTTCATTTATTTTGTCTTCTGAATTACTTGTAGCGATTAAGAGATATCTGTTAATATCTGAAATTTCGAATTTATAAATAATGCCATTTTTAAAAGAAGGTAAGTCTGATGCTATTTCAGTTATATATCCATTCGTAGAAATAGAATCAGGGAAAATCCAATGCATTTGACTCGAGAAATCAAATGAAGATATTTTAGAAATCTCAGCAGTATATGTTGTGTTTTCAAATTTGCCAGCATAATCTGTATTAGCAAATACGGTAAGTAGCATCAATGCAATTAAATTATTTAGAAAATGTCCTAGTATTGTAAAGATAAATCCGAAACGTAAACCAACATAACACAAAATGAAGGACAGACCAATTAATTGAATTATTGCAAAAAGTTTTGCCCAAGATTCATAATTTTCATAGTGCATTATTCCAAATAATATACTCGTAGAAATTATTAGAAGCACTAACCTTAGCTTCTCATTTTTTAACACAAAAAATATAAAAAACAATATCGGAGAGACAATTGCTATTAACCAAATACTTTCAAAACCAAGATAAAGGAAAGTTAATATCAGGGAAAACGATAAATATTTACCAAATTTCTTTTTGATTATCCATCCACGAAATGCAAACTCTTCGAAAACTGAAGCACCAATAAGTATTAGTGCATACACTATAAATGGCGGGAAAATTTGTAATATATTAAATAATGGCTGCTGAGAATTAATCTCTTGAGGGTTATTATTA
>JAQVPT010000104.1 GCA_028701945.1 Bacteroidales bacterium | reverse complement strand
AGTGTGACTTAGTTACAGAGTTTACAGAAAACTTTGATTTTGTTACCACACCAGCTTTGCCTAGTTGTTGGTTTAAAGTTGGAACAGGAACTGTAAATACACAAACACATAATAACTTATCTACTCCAAATTGCTTACATTTGTATTCTTCTAGTCCAACAAGTGTTGCAACTGTTGCCATGCAAAAAGTAAGTAATGCTGGTGCAAATACTCATTACCTCAAATTTAAAGCTCGTGCATATTATACAAATGGAACTATTATTGAAGTTGGTTATTTAACCGACCAATCAGACGCTTCAAGCTTTGTCCTACTAAGCTCAGAAACACTAACTACATCGTATGAAGAGTATATGGTTTATCCTGGTACTGCTCCAGGGGCAAATGGACATCTTGCATTTAGAGCTTCTATTCCTGCATATAGCCTACTAATTGATGATGTAGAGTGGGCTGTAATGCCAGCTGGTTGTCCTACGCCAACAAGTTTGTTTGCGGACAACATTACATCATCATCTGCTACACTTAACTGGACTGAAAATGGTTCATCTGTAAATTGGAATCTAAAAGTTAGCTCTTCTGACACTTTCGATCCTACAACAGAAACGGCAGACATATTTGACGGTGTTGCTAATGGCAGCCCTCATGCAATTTCTGGTTTAGATGCAAATACTACTTACTATTGTTATGTACAAAACGATTGTGGTATTGGTGATATTTCTGATTGGTCAGCACGAAGTTTGTTTACTACTGAATGTGCTATTAATACTCCTGACTTTATGGAAGACTTCACAAACGACAACCCCGAATGTTGGACACAATTTGCAGGAATTCTTGCAGCTCCAACTATAATAATTACTGGAGCTACTACCAATTGGATTGCTGATGGTTTTGCAAATGTTGGAACAACAGGTGCTGCTAAATTAAATATTTATAATACTACTCGCAAAGATTGGTTAGTTAGTCCAAGTATTGATCTTGGTGATGGCTCGACTCCTTATCTATTATTGTTCGATTTAGCCTTAACTGATTTTAACATGATATCGGCAGCAGATATGGATGGAACAGATGATAAATTTGCTGTCGTAATTTCTACCGACAATGGTACAACTTGGAGTTCTGCTAACGCATTACGTCTTTGGAACAATACTGGTTCTCCTTATGTTTATAATAACATTGCAACTACTGGCGAAAATGTAGTAATTGATTTAAGTACATACTCAGGTATTGTAAAAATAGGATTCTATGGTGAATCAACTATTTCAAATGCCGATAATGATTTATTCATTGATAATTTTGCAGTTCGCTCAGCTTATGATGAAAATGATATTTTGTCATTCATATTTGCAGAGCAAACAGGTCCTGCAACTATTAGTGCTACTAATCATACGATTGATATTGAAGTTGCTATGTATACAGATCCTACTACTCTAGTACCAACATTTACAATTTCTGATTATGCAACAGTTGATTTTGCTTCAGGTGTTGTACATGACTTCTCTGCTCCAGTAACTTATACTGTAACTTCAGAGTCAGGTATTGTTCAGCCTTGGGTTGTTAACACTACGATTTCTACAACCCAAAGTAGTGAAAATGACATCATGTCATTCAATTTAGCAGAACAAACTAGTCCAACAATTATTGATACAGAAAACCATACTGTAGAAATTGAAGTAACATGGAATATTCCTTTCACTTCGCTTACTCCTATTATTACAGTTTCTATTCTTGCAACAATTAACCCTGCAAGTGGAGTTTCTCAAGATTTTACAGCTCCTTTTACATACACTGTAACTGCTGAAGACGGTACTCCTCAAGATTGGCTAGTAACTGTAATAAACGCAGAACCTCCAGCAGGGGTTAGTTGCTCAAATCCAATTATTATTGAGCAATCATCTTTACCATATTCTGAATTCGAAGGTTCTAACTGCGGATTTGAAAATACTTATTCAGGTACTGAATTAGTTTTTTATGACCATGGTGAGGACATCATTTATAGACTAGATATTACAATTCCATCTACTGTTATAATTGAAATGACATCCCATAATGAAGATTTAACAGGGATTGCAATTTTTGATGACTGCCCTGATGTAGGAACAAGTCTTGAACAATCAACTCTCGGTGTAAACACTCAAGGTCAAACTCACTCAATGGAGATTGAACTTATTGCGGGCTCGTATTATATTATGATTGACACGTGGGCAGGACCAAATTGTATTACTGACTACGATTTCAGTATTAGATTTGCTCCTAAGCCAATTAATGTAATAGACCTCAACTCTGAAGTTGAAAACGTATTAGTTTGTCTTGGTACAAATGAAGCTGAAGCTATTGGATTATTAGCTAGTCAAATTGTGATTACTAACACTGAAAATATCGAATTTACTGTTGATCTTACTTGGACAATCCCTTCATTCGACGGAAACACAGCTGCTGATTATACTGCAACCGGAACATTTATGCTTCCTGATGGTGTAGTTCAAACTTCTACACCTACTATTTTAGAAGTTTCTGCTACTGTTACAGTCAATGCTCTTCCTGTTCTTATTTGCCCTGAAAACTTTACGGTTACTGAAGAAGAAACTGTAACACTTGATGCTACACCTGAAGGAGGAACTTACAGTGGAATAGGTGTAACCGATAACAGTTTCAATCCTTCATCGCTTGAGAATGGCGAATACACTATTACCTACACATACACTGATGGAACTACAGAATGTTATAACTCTTGCGATTTCATCATCACTGTTAATGTTCCAAACAGCATTAACTCAAACGAAACTGCTGAAATTAGTATTTATCCAAACCCGAATAACGGTTTGTTTAATTTAAGCTTTGGTAATGTTAACGGTAAAGTAAATTACCAAATTTATGACATCAAGGGAAGGGTAATAATTAACAAAGACATCCAAACTAATGGCGAAACCATTGAGGAAGTTTCTCTTGATCTTACTTCTGGAGTTTACTTTGTAAGAATTATCACCGAAACTCAAACTCTAGTTCAAAAACTTGTTATTGAATAATAAGTAAAATAATTCTAAAAAAACAAGCTGTCCACTAAGTGTTGGGCAGCTTTTTTTTTGTGATAATGAGATTCAATAATCAGCTTGTTGGCAATCCGTATTCTGTATTCAAACGGAGCTTTCTTTGACCTTTCTTGATTTTTTACGAAGAGTCGGCACAAAAGATACGGTTTATATTACAAAATTCCATAGAGGCTGAGTATATTTCTTTTTTGCTAATCGTAATGGCGATATGGTTCTACCTTCAGGTGGTGGTGGATGGACTTTTTGACTCGCAAAAAACTTGATAGTCCTTAATTGTATTTTGCGATTCTTCGTAAATACTGTTAAGGATTTTTTGTTCTTATGAAAAATACGCTTATCTAGTTTTCGCACAGAGACCATGTAAACAGCAGGACAGTTGATAAACTATTGATATAACATCTTTAAAATAGCCCTTGTTTTTAATTCTTTTGTTATTTTTGCAATAATATTTATATAATATGAAATTTGAGAAAGTAATAGGGCAACATGAAATAAAAGCTAAACTTATTCAGGCATACCACGATAATAGGGTAAGTCACAGTTATCTTTTTTACGGTAATCCTGGTGTAGGGAAACTTGCCCTTGCTATTGCTTTTGCTCAATACATGTCTTGTGCAAATAAAACCGAAAAAGATAGTTGTGGAGAGTGCCCAAGTTGCAAAAAGTTTGAGAAATTAATTCATCCCGACCTGCATTTTGTTTTTCCTGTTATTTCGGTTCCAAAAAAAAAGTCTATAAGTGATAATTATATTCAAGAATGGCGTACTAAAGTACTTGAAGACCCTTATTTTACTTATAATGAGTGGCTATTTTCAATCGCTAGCGAAAACAAACAAGGAAATATTTTTGCAGATGAATCTTCAGAAATTGCAAAAAAATTAAACTTAAAATCATTTGAGTCGGATTATAAATTTATGATTATTTGGTTACCCGAAAGGATGAATAGTTCTTGTGCTAACAAGCTACTTAAGATTCTTGAAGAACCTCCACAAAATACCATTATAATCTCTGTTAGCGATAATCGTGAGGATATTTTACAAACTATCAGATCGAGGACTCAGCCTGTTAAAATATTAGGGATAGCAGACGAACAATTAAAAGAAGCCATCATTAATCAATATAATATAAGTGAAAGTATGGCAACTGACATTGTGAAAATTAGCAATGGTAGTCTTTTTGAAGCCCGTAATCAAATAGTTACAAACGACGAAACAGAATATAATTTTGCTAAGTTTACCAATTTAATGAGGACTTGCTATAGCCATGCGATACAGGACGCTATAAGTTTGTCCGAAGAGTTGGCTAAAAACTCCAGAGAAAAACAAAAGAGTTTTCTTTATTATTGTTTGGTATTACTTAGAGAAAATTTTGCATATAATACAAATTTAGAAAGTGTGCTATATATGACTAAGTCCGAATTGGATTTTTCGAAAAAATTTGCGAGATTTGTAAACAAAGCAAACGTAAACGAATTAGTCCAAATATTTGAGGAAGCATATTATCACATTGAACGTAACGTAAATGCTAAGCTTGTCTTTACCGACTCAGCATTTAAAATTATGAAAATTATTAGGAAAAATTAGAATTATGACAAACCGAGAATACGAAAGAGGATGCACACCATCAAATGTTGATGAGAACGGCTCAAATATAAACATGACTGATTGTTGCAATAAACTTAATGTTTATGATTGGCTCAAAGACATTAATGATCCATTAACCCAGAATAAATATGTTGAAATAAGATTTAAAAACACACGAAAAGGAATTTACGAAAACGCCTCTGATCTTATTTTGCAAAATGGAGATATTGTCGCAGTAGAATCATCACCAGGACATGATATTGGTATCGTTTCGGCTACTGGGCATATTGCAATGCTTCAGATGAAAAAGCAAAAACCGTCAAAAGACAACATTCCAAAAAAAGTTTATCGAAAAGCAAAAGCCTCTGATATTCAAAAATGGCGTGAAGCGATTAGTCTTGAAACTCCTACAATGATTCGTACGCGAGAGATTGCCGATAATTTAAAACTATCAATGAAAATTGGTGATGTTGAATTTCAAGGTGATAAAACGAAAGCGATTTTTTATTATATAGCTGAAGATCGTGTTGATTTTCGAGAGTTAATAAAAAAAATGGCTGAAGAGTTTCGTATTCGTATTGAGATGAAACAAATAGGAGCCAGACAAGAAGCAGGCAGAATTGGGGGAATTGGACCCTGCGGACGCGAGCTTTGTTGTACAACGTGGATGTATGACTTCAATTCAGTATCAACAAATTCTGCAAGATTGCAAGAGCTGTCATTAAACCCTCAAAAACTTGCTGGGCAATGTAGTAAACTTAAATGTTGCTTAAACTACGAATTACCTATTTATTTAACTGAAAGAAAACGCTTTCCTCAAAGAATAGTTAGTCTAAAAACAAAACAAGGAGAGGCATTCCACATTAAGAATGATATTTTTAAACAACTAATGTATTATGAAATAAGAATTAATGAAATTCCAGTAATTAGAGGTTTACACGTTGACAAAGTAAAGGAAATTATGGAATTAAATAAAAAAGGTATCTTCCCCGACCAAGTATTTGAGCTCGAAAAACCAGGTGGACGTAATTCTGTTTTTAAGGATGAACTTAATTCTGAAAGTCTGACAAGATTTGATTCTCCTGATAAAGGAAATACTAATAAGAAAAAGAAAAAGAAACGTAATTTTAAACCTGTACGAAATGACAAAAAAGATTAATCTCTTTTTTACCTTATCTCTGGTGCTTGTTATAATGGCTTGCGACAGGAATAGAGTATATGAAGATTATACAAAAATTGAAAACAGTATATGGAATCAAGAAAATATCGTCAAATTTGAATTTGAAATCGACGACACAAATTCTATGAATAATGTTCTAATAAACCTTCGTCATGCAAGCATATACCCATACAATAATTTATGGTTGTTTGTAAAATCATCTGCTCCAAACGGCACAATAAATATAGACACAGTGGAGTGTATCCTAGTTAATAAAGAAAATCGATGGCTCGGTGATGGTATGGGAGACATTTGGGATATTCAGATTCCTTGGAAAAATAATATACGGTTCTCACGTCAAGGAGTTTATAGAATAGAATTTGAACAAGCAATGAGAGTAGAAAACTTACCAGGCATTATGGATATTGGATTAAGAATAGAAAAAATAGATTCAAATTAATTTGATATGGCGAAAAAAAACAAACTTGCAAAATTTGCCGAAAACAAAACTTTCCCACACTTTTTCGAACCAACATTATATTATGATATAAAAGAGGATTTTTATTTGAAATCTAAATGGAATTCTGACTTTTTTAAAAATAACAATCCTGTTTTTTTAGAATTAGGTTGCGGAAAAGGAGAATATTCGGTTAATATGGCCAAAATTGAGGCAGATAAAAATTTCATTGGCATAGATATCAAAGGTGCCCGAATGTGGCGTGGTGCAAAAAACGCAATGGATGAAAATCTTAAAAACATTGCTTTCATCAGAACAAGAGTCGAATTTACCCCTTTATGCTTCGAGAAAAACGAAATAGATGAAATATGGATTACTTTTCCAGATCCTCAATTGGGACCTAAAAAACGAATAAAAAAGCGTCTCACATCTGCTCGATTCCTTTCTTACTATCAGAATTTCCTTAAAGACAATGCTTGCATTAATTTAAAAACAGACGATACAACTCTTTATAATTACACTAAAGAAGTATTATTAGCCAACAATCTCGAAATTTTAATAGATACCGATGACCTTTATAATTCAAAACATTATGTAGGCATTCTTCAAGTAAAAACACACTACGAAAAATTGTGGAATAACGAAAGAACAATTAAATACTTGAAGTTTAGATTGCCATCAGAATCGATATTGGTAGATCCTGAGAATGATGACTAACAGGAGAAAAATTAGTCTATTCTTTGACAATCCCTAATATAGTCGCTAATAGAAACAGCATACTTGCAAGCAATCAGTACTGCCAGGTTAAAATACCATGACATTATTACTCGATAATGAGAAAATGTGGCAATTTGCAAACCACTTATGGATACCTAAACTGTCTGAAAATTAGCAATTTAAGTGAAAAAGCACAAGAAAAAGTAAAATTTATTGCTAAAACTGTGGAAGTATAAAAAAATAGGATTACTTTTGCAACTTAATTTATAATTTTAATTGAATGAATATTTTTATTGGAAATTTACCTTATACAGTTAAGGCAAATGATTTGAAGAGTTTTTTTGAGGAATACGGAGAAGTAGAATCTGCAAAAGTTATTACAGACAGAGATACAGGCAGAAGCAAAGGTTTTGGCTTTGTAGAAATGTTAAACGAAGATGCAGCTCTAAAATCTATCGAAGAACTTAATGGCGCCGAACTTGATGGCAGAACAATTGTTGTTAATCAAGCAAAAGAAAGACAAGGGGGAAGATAATTCCAAAGAAATCATAAACCCAGTTTGTGAATTCCGATTTTTCTCTCAAACACTATTTTTTTCTATCTCTATAATTTAAGTTTGGATTTCTCATAATATTTATCTATATTTGAGGACATCTAAAACTTAATATTATGGGAAAACATGCGGTGCAAATTTTAAAACTTGACACTGATAAACTTATACTGATGTTAAATGAAGCATTGGCAGAGGAATGGTTAGCATATTATCAGTATTGGATTGGTGCCAGAGTAATGGAAGGTCCAATGAGAAGTGAAGTTGAACCTGAATTACTATTACATGCTGACGAAGAATTAGCTCATGCAGAGTTAGTTGCAAATCGAATCCTACAACTTGTAGGAACCCCGTTATTAAATCCAAATCAGTGGACAAAATTCTCAAAATGTGCCTACGAAGAACCTATTGATTCTTATGTAGAAGCCATTTTAAATCAAAATCTTAAAGGTGAAAGATGTGCAATTCAGCGCTATCAAGACATTGCCGAATTTACAAATGGCAAAGACCACGCAACTTATCAAATGGCTGTTCAAATTATGAATGACGAGCTTGAGCACGAAGAAGATATTGAAGCATGGCTAAATGATCTTGCCAGAATGAAAGAAGACTTTGCTAAACTTAGAATGTAAATAAATATTTTGGTAAAAAAAGGATGTAAATATTGTTAAGATTAAAAATTCAATGTTTTTGACTTCACAATATAATACAGCATTATAAGGCATAATCCGTACCTAAATTTATAATTACTAATAGCGTGAAAACTGATAATTCGCTAATATTAAAAACTATTATTAATCTCGCAAACTCATTAAATGAGCAATGTGTTGTTATTGATAAGGACAATGAAATTGTTTTTGTTAATGAAGTTTTAATAACAGAGAACATCCATTTAGATATATTAAACACAAACAGCAACTTAAAAATTGTGCTCGATGCAAATTCGCAGTGGCAGATTAAGGTAAAAAATATAATTAAAGCAAGCTTTGAGTTAAAGTTGACTGAAAGTGAAGATTACAAACTTCTTATACTGTTTGACAGTAAAGATCAATACAAGCAAGACGTTTTTCTCAATAATCAAATGTTTGACTTTATTCCAGACATTTTGTCTGTTCATGACTTGAATTTTAACGTTCTCTATTATAATACTGCAGGCCTTGATTTTCTTAAACTTAAAAAAAATGACGAGATAGGTAGAAAATGTTACAATCTTATCGGGAGAACTAGCGAATGTGATAATTGTTCTGTAAAAAAAAGTATAAAAACTGGAAATATTGTTCAAACTACAAGATATTTTCCAGATTTCAAAAAATGGTTTGATATAAGAGCTTATCCGATAAAGGACGAGAATAATAATGTGTGGAGGGTAATTGAACATCTTAGAGATGTAACTATTTATAAAGAAAATGAGATTAAACTTCATGATATTGAAGAACAGAGAAGTAGATTAATTGGTAATATACCCGGAATAGTTTACAGATGTAAAACGGATAAGTTCTGGACTATGATTTTTATGTCTCAAGAAACATTAAATATAACTGGATATACCTCTGAAGATTTTATAAGGAATAATAAGCTAACTTATAACGAAATAATTCATCCTGATGACAGAAAATATGTTTATTCAGAAATAAAAAAAAGCACATCAATAAATCACAACTTTATTATTGAATATCGAATTATAACTCGAAAAAACGAGGTAAAATTTGTCTGGGAGAAAGGTAAAGTTGTTACTAATCGTAATGGCGAAGAATACATTGACGGCGTCATTATTGACATTACGGATAGAAAGAAGGTAGAAGTTGAACTTGCCGTCAACGAAGAAAAATATAGATTGCTTGTTCAAAATCAAAATGATCTTATCATTAAAGTTGACAAGCATGGTAGAATAACTTTTGCAAATGAAAAATATTGTAACGTATTTGGTAAAACAGAAGAAGAATTGTTAAATAAAAACTTCATTTCCTTTGTACATGAGGAAGATAAGGAAATGACGAGTAAAACTATGACAGAACTATTATTGTTTCCCCATACTTGCTATATTGAACAAAGGGCACTTACTATAAACGGTTGGCGTTGGCTAGCGTGGAGCGACAAAGCTATTCTAAATAAAAACAATGAAATTATAGAAATTATTGGTGTAGGAAGAGATATTACTGAGAAAAAGACACATGAGTTAGCGTTGAAAAATGCAAAGGATAAAGCTGAGCATGACGAAAAGATCAAGTCTGAATTTATTTCAAATGCGTATAAAAACCTTAAATTGCCGATAGATAGTATTATTAGTGCGTCACACAAAATAAATGATGCGAAATGTAATTCAATATTATATGGAGACGTTCTTAGAGCAGCACTAACTATTAATAGTTTAATTGATGGATTTTCAGATATTATTATGGCAAACAAAAAAGTTGTAAATCAAGAAAAGTTTGATCTCAACGATGTTTTCACAAGCCTATTCAACATATTTAAAAATAATGCTCATAATCAGAATATTAAATTTGATTTTATAAAAGTAGCCGATACTTCAAGTGTTATTATTTCTGACAAAACTAAGATACACAATATACTATTACATTTACTATCGAATTCCTTTAGTAATACCGTGGAGAGTGAAATTAGTTTTGGTTATAATATAAATAAAGAAAAGCTTATATTATTTGTAAAGGATAGCTCAAAAACAACAAACACAATGAGTCTTAGCGATTTTAATGCTATTACAATAGATACTGTTTGTGATACCGTTGAAAATCTGGAGCAAATAGATTTAATTTTAGTAAAATTATATGCCGAATATTTAGGAGGATGTATGAAAATTATAAAAGGAGAGGGGGGTAGTACTGAGTTTTATGTCGAGATACCTGTTACTCAATTTAGCCCCAATAATATGTCAATGAGTGAAAGCAGTTTGCCTAATATTGATTTGTCGTCTATAACTGTTTTAGTTGCCGAAGATGAAATAATAAATTTTCATTTGATAAAAACAA
>JAQVPT010000103.1:6397-10557 GCA_028701945.1 Bacteroidales bacterium | reverse complement strand
ACCTGTTAATCCGATTGGACCAACTGCCCCATCAATTCCATCTATTCCATTAGCACCGTCTGCTCCGGCTGGACCTGTTAATCCGATTGGACCAACTGCTCCGGCTATACCTTGTAATCCTTGTAATCCTTGAGGACCTGTTGCACCTGTCAATCCGATTGGACCTTGTGCCCCTGTTGCTCCGGTTAAACCTGTTGGACCTTGCGGACCGGCTGCTCCTGTTAAACCTGTTGCCCCTGTTACACCAATTGGACCTTGCGGACCGACTGCTCCAGTCAGACCAGCTATACCTTGAATTCCTTGAGGACCTATTGCTCCAGCTGGACCTGTTAATCCAATTGGACCTTCTGGGCCAACTGGACCTTCCATCATATTACATAAAGAATACCACTGAGCCATCGAAGCTCTATAAAAAATCACACATGAAGAGTCAGTATCAAATACTAAAAGCCCATCAGCGGGATTTACAATAGCAATTCGTTCTAAGGATGTCATTCGTGGAATAAGCATGCCTTTGCTAGTAGAATAAACATCTAAAACACTTGATGAATGAGGGATATGCATTATATCAGAAATACTTACATTTTCTTGTGAAAATACAAACAAAGAAATTAAGACAAGAAAATTGCTTAAAAGTAATTTTTTAATTATTTTCATAGTATTAGTTTTAAATATTAACTCACTTGTATAATTTTTAACGAAATATTAAAATAAAGGTTGTCTTTAATAATATTTTTTTTTTGAAAGATTTGAACAATTAATAACAATCATAATAATCAACAAAAAACACACTATTTTTTAGAACGACACTTACTTTGAATTTAAAGCTTAGATATTTCTTATCAAGAAATACTAACCTAAAGGTCAATTTTTAGCATCTGTCGAATATTATTAACAAGCGGCTGTTTAATGAGAGTAGAAACCAGAATTAACTAATTTACAAGTATATTATTGTATGATATGAATTTGGTTTCTGAGTTTTAAAACAAGCATTTGCAAGAGAAATTAAAAAAAATTAAAAAACAACGAAAATTGTTCAAAATAGGAAAATTAAGAGAACGCTGAGCAATAAAAAAGAAAAAAAAACTCATTACTAGCGACTTACAGAAGAAGCTTATATTTAGATGTATTACTCTCCTCATTTAATTACAACCTATAAGAACCCACCAAAAATCGAACAGACGTACTCAATGTTTTATAATACAATAAAGCTTGCTCAATCAAATTTAGGTCTTGTTGAATAGAAAATAAAAAACGTTAATTTTATTTACGATTTAAAAAAACTAAATTATATCACGATACATTTTGCTTGCAGTGAGTAAGAAAATAACATTCAGAGTATAATTCGTAAAACTAAGATAGTGATTGCACCTTTTTCTCAATTTTTATAACTAAACTTAATACGAGTGCATAATCAAACTGTTCGGCACCATATTCGATAACTTGATGTTGAGTTGCAATAAAATACGTTGAAGTTACAACTCTTTAAATTTTCAATCCTTAAAAAACTTTTCCCGCCATTCTTTTCTGTTTTTTTTATACTAGAACATTGACAAAAATGGTCCTTCTTCAGCTTCCTTTACCATTGCTTTAAAATCATCCTCAGTGATTTCAGGATTTTGATCTGAGTGCTTTGTCCAGTTTATTTTCTTCTTTTCGTTTCGAATTGTCATAATAGTAATTCTGTATTACAATAAAGACAAAATTAACAAAAAGTGTATAGCCAGGGCAAATGCATACCTTTCTTTTGACATACTTTTTGGATTGCTATGCACCAAAAAAAAATGCCACAAGAGATTCATCGGCATATTTCAACACCTGACTTTTACTACGCTCAGTCAAAGGTTAAAATAAATGAGTCTTTCAGACTCAAAAGCAATGAAAAATATTTGAAATTATTATGATAAGAAAAGTCTGCGTTTGCCCTAGCTTTTATAGGTCACTTTTCAAAAAAACCTATCCGTTTTAAAGATAGGTTTTAAAAAATATTTTATTTTAAAATACTAATAATTAAGTGCATGTACTTCAAAATATGCTTCTGGATGTTTACAAGCAGGACAAGCTTTTAGTGCTTTTTTGCCTTTATGCACATAGCCACATTTGCGACACATCCATTCTGTTTCTTCTTCTTTTTCAAAGACTACATTTTTCTCGATATTATCAAGAAGTTTAAGATAGCGTTTTTCATGTTCAGCTTCAACTTTAGCAATCATTTTAAAAGATACTGCCACATCTTTAAATCCTTCGGCATCTGCTACTTTAGCAAATTCTGGATATAGGTCTGCCCACTCTTCGTGTTCGCCCATTGCAGCAGCTTTTAAATTCTCGGGAGTTGTGCCTACTTTACCTGCAGGATACATCGCTGTGATTTCAAGATCTTCGCCATTATCTAAATATGCAAAGAAAGTTTTTGCATGTTGAAATTCCTGTTCAGCTGTTTCTAAGAATATGGCAGATATTTGCTCGTATCCTTCTTTTTTTGCAGTTTTAGCAAACATAGTATAGCGGTTTCTTGCTTGAGATTCTCCTGCAAATGATTTTAACAAATTTTTCTCGGTTTCTGTTCCTTTAATTCTACTCATAATTTAATTTATTTTAAGTTATTAATATTTTAATATCCACGTTTAAAAGCAGTTACTACATCGGGCTTCAAATAAAAAACGTTTACATTATCCAAAGCTGGCTTAGAATATTTAAAATTATCTCTCCCCGAATATTTTTTCATCACCATATTTAATACTTTTTCCTTTTCAGTATTATCATCAACAAAAATAACTTTGCCATCACACAAGACTGATTTGAATTTCATTGAATATGAACACGCAACATCCTTATGTCTGATATTTAATAATTCATCAGAAAAAAATGACACACATACTTGAGGGTTATTATTTAATATGTCAATTTTACGACCAAATGGAGCACCATGAAAATAAATAATTCCGTTTTCGTAAGTGAAATTCATGGGAACACAATACGGTTTACCATCATCAACCATAGAAAGAGTGCATGTGTTAGCTGCATTTATAATTGCCGCTATTTCATTATGATCAGTAATTTGAATTTTCTTCATTTCAATAATAATTATAAATCTGCATAAAATTAAACTTTTTATTTATATTTTTGTTAGTACATATGAAATAATTTATAAACAATAAAATAAAACAATTATGTTAAAACCAAAAGTTGAAAAAATTTTAGTAGAGCAAATTCAGAAAGAAGGCTATTCGTCTTTTTTGTATTTATCGATGGCAAGTTGGGCAGAAAGTAAAGGTATGGCTGGTGTAGCACAGTGGCTTTATGCACAGGCAGAAGAAGAAAAAATGCACATGCTCAAGTTTGTTGAATATATTAATGAGAGAAACGGTAGGGCAATTATCCCTGCAATTGAGAAATCTCCTGAGAACTGGAAGGATATTTTTGTACTATTTGACGAAGTTCTTGCTCACGAACAGTATATTAGTGCAAGCATTAATGATATATTAGCATTAGCTGTTAAAGAAAATGATTATGCAACTCAAAATTGGATACAATGGTTTGTTACAGAACAAGTCGAAGAAGAGAGTTCTGTTCAAACTGTTATTGACAAATTAAATCTAATCGGGAAAAACAATTTATACATTTTCGACAGAGATATTATGAATTTAAGAGCTGCAGAGTAAAAAATAGAGTTTTAAAAAGAGCCTTTACAATTTTGTTAAAGGCTTTTTTACTTATACATTAATAATATAATCAATAACAAGTGCTTTGTATTTATTTTTAATATCTTTGAACACATCGAATTTTAACAATACTTTTATTAAATAGCAATATGAAATTCTCACCAGAAAATTACAAAATTAAAGATGAAAGGATGAAACCTTTTATCGACATCGAAGAAATCGAAAACTTCCTTGAAGAGACAAGAAACCCCTCAGCAGAAGAAGTTAAAAAAGTTATTGCGAAATCCTTAGACAAAAACAGACTTACACTTAGAGAAACTGCCATTCTTATTAATGCTAATACACCAGAATTAATACAGCAAATAAAAGATGGAGCCAGAGAGCTAAAAGAAAAAGTTTATGGTAATAGAATTGTGCTATTTGCCCCTCTTTATATTGGCAATAAATGTAAAAACAATTGTCTCTATTGTGGTTTCAGAGCGTCAAATAAGGATGCCC
>JAQVPT010000103.1:0-6387 GCA_028701945.1 Bacteroidales bacterium | reverse complement strand
ACGAAATAATAAAAGAAATTGAAGCCTTAGAAGATAACGGACAAAAAAGATTAATTCTTGTTTATGGCGAGCATGACTCTTACGATCCTGAGTATATTGCTCATACGGTCAAATTAGCTTATGGTGTAAAAAAAGGAAGAGGTGAGATAAGACGAGTTAATATAAATGCAGCTCCGCTAGATATCGAAGGCTTTAGAACTGTACAACGTTCAGGTATTGGAACATATCAAGTTTTTCAAGAAACATATCATGAGCCTACATACCAAAAATATCATATTTCAGGACCAAAAAAAGATTATAATTACAGACTTACCTCACTTGACAGAGCTCAAGAGGCTGGTTTAGATGATGTTGGTATTGGTGCATTATTTGGTCTTTATGATTGGCAATTTGAAGTAATGTCGCTTGTACGACATACTAACCACTTTGAGGCTTGCTACAATGTTGGTCCTCATACAATATCATTTCCACGTATTACAGATGCCTCTGGCTCACAAGTTGACGAAAAGCATCTTGTTAATGATGACGAATTCGTTCGGATAATTGCAATATTACGACTTGCTGTTCCATATACAGGTTTGATTTTAACGGCTCGTGAATCGGCACAAGTACGCGACGAAGTTATCAGTTTTGGTGTTTCCCAAATTGATGGTGGAACAAAACTTGAGCTTGGTTCGTATGCAGCTTCTCAAAACGAAGAGCAAAATTTAAATAAAGAACAATTTACTATTAACGACAATAGATCGCTTGCCGAAATTGTTGAGGAACTTATCGATAAAAACTTCCTCCCCTCTTTTTGTACTGCATGTTATAGATTAGGCAGAACTGGAGAACATTTTATGGAGTTTAGCGTTCCTGGTTTTATTAAACGTTATTGTACTCCAAATGCTATTCTCACTCTTACTGAATATCTTGTAGATTATGCCAAAGAAGAAGTCGCAATAAAAGGTTGGGCTTTAATTAAAAAGGAAATCAATCAACTCGAAGATGCCAAACTTAAAGAGCAGGTAAGTGAAAAAGTTGAAAAAATTAAAAACGGAGAACGAGATTTATATTTTTAAATATGGAAACAGAAATTAATATTGTAACAATCAAAGTCCTCGATAGAATTAAAGAGGCAGGAAGACTACAAAACACTTTGTCAGAATTTTCCGCAATAATCAATACAAGATTTGGTTATCACGAGTTAAATAACATGAAGTGTAGCCGCTCAGGACTTATAATTCTTGAGCTTAAAGGCTCCGACGATTACTCTCATAGTTTTATAACAAAACTGCAAGGAATTGGTGGGATAGTAGTTAAGGTAATGACTTTTAAAAACTAATTGGACATGGAATATGAAATAATTGGAATTCTCGTTATAAATCCTGAAGTTGGAGCAAAAAGATTACAAGAAATACTGACACTTTACGGTTGCGTAATTAGAAATCGGTTAGGTATTAATAGAAATGAAGTAAAAGGTGGAATTATTATACTTGATTTAGCTGGAGACAAAAAACAAATTGAACTGTTGTTAAAAGAACTAAATGATGTCGAAGGAATAGAGTATAAACATATAAACCTATAACATAAAAATGACTAAAATTCTTGCAATTTCTGAGGCAAATGCAATTGCTTTTCATGCCATGGCATTAATCGCAAAATCGACAACTTCTATTAATGCTATAAAAATCGCTGAAATTACAAATTCATCTAAACATCATACTTCTAAAGTATTGCAACGTTTAGTGAAAGAAGGACTTTTGGGATCGACCAGAGGTCCAACTGGCGGTTTTTTTCTAAAAAAACCTGCAAACGAAATTAAGCTTATTGATATTCTTAAAGCAATTGAGGGCGAAGTTGAATTAACCAAATGTCCAATAGACAATCCTGTTTGTCCTTTTGGAACTTGCTTAATGGGTGATATTTGCTATGAAATTGGCAAAACAATGGTAGATTACCTAAGCGATAACAATCTACAATATATCGTAGAAAATATCGACTCGGACAAAAAATTCTTTTGATTATGAAAATTCTCGCGCTTTCAGAAGCAAATATCTTAAGTTTTCACAGCATTGCACTTATTGCTGCTGCTGGGGAAAATGGGATTAATGCTCAAAAAATATCGACCCTTACCAACTGCTCCAGAAATCATTTATTTAAAGTATTAGAAAGTCTTGTACGAGCAGATTTAATATATTCGACCAGAGGACCACATGGTGGCTATTTTTTAAATAAACCCGCTGAGACTATTTTTTTGCTCGACGTTTTTGAAGCATTAAATGGTAAAGTTGATGAAGATGCAATATGTATTGGGCGTAACAGAAATGAAAAATCATTTATCTTTTTTGAACAACTCTGTGAAAAATTAACGACTAAGTTTTTAACTTATCTAAAAAATACTAAAATATCAGATTTGGAAGACCATGCAGAGAAAATTCTATAAGAATCAGTACCAATTTACACTCTGGCATACACTACTCTCAACAAATGCTTCCTATCTGATTGTCAAACAACAAAACATCTTCGTCAATTCTATATCATTTATTATTTAACAAACCCTAAGCCCAATTTCAGAACATAAAATAAAATGAGTGATTGGTAATATTTATAAAATAAAAGAGCCTCAATAAAATTAAGGCTCTTTTATTATTATTTATTGTTTAAAAACAAACTATTTGAATGCAGATTCGGAAAGTCCAGCTCCTTTAAGACTAAGTTCATTAAAATAGTCAGGAAAAGTTTTGCCAGTTAGTTTATCGACATAAAGTTTAGCAAGATATTGACTTAACATAAACCCGTGTCCGCGTAAACCTGTGAGTAAACCATTTTCAGGATCGACAATATATCGTGGTTCAACGTAGTATCCCGACCAAACCGCCTGAAAACCAACACTCGATAATTGCGGAATCCAATCAACAAAAATTTCAGAGACAATTTCCAAAAATTCCTTACTATTTATTCGTAAATCTTTATCTGTTTGCAAGGCATCAACTGCTGGAGACGCACAACCAATAATCTGTCCAGTTTCGGCAAGTTGTTGTCCATAAACTGCCGAAAAACCTTTGTATTTCCTTCTGTCAATAAGCATATCTAAAGTATTTCCATCCTTTCCAAGATATGGTAAACGTCGAGTTATAAATGCCTGATGTTTTACAGGATATAAACCAGTTTCAATTCCTAATTTTTTGGCAAATTTGTCAGCAGTTGGTCCTAAAGCATTAACAAAATGTTCTGTTTCATACTCAAGATAATCGCCTTTATGGTCTTTAACAAGAGCTATTATGTTTTTTCCTTCACGAGTAAGATCTATCAACTCACAATCTTCAAGTATTTGACCTCCTTTCGACAGTCCTATTTTTCTTATCAGATCAATTGTTCTGCCAGGTGTTGCTTGCCAGCAATCATGAGTAATAAGTGCAGCATTATATGTATTAAGTTTTGCATTAAAAAACGGAGATATTTCTTTTACAAAATCTTTTTTATCAACAAGAAAAGCATCAGACCAATCTTTTGAAGCCTCAAGAGCTTTATATGTATCTTGATCATGTGCAAAGCTTACATATCTGGTAGGTTTATAATCAATATTAGCAATATTCTGCAACTCTTCAAATATCTCTCTGTTTTTCATAGCGATATCAGCGAGCGCTGGCAAAGAAAAAGCTGGACGACCACCGGCAATATTTCGCCATGATGCTCCTCTGTCTTTATTTATTAAAACAGGATTGAGTCCAGCTTCTGCCATATATCTAAAAACTGAACAACCTGCCATTCCACCTCCTGCTACAAGAGCCTGAACTTTAATCCGTTTATTAGATTTTTTTGCAGTATTTGTATATATTTTTTCGGAACTATGTGGCAATAATTCTCCCATAGAAACCTGATTTGAAAGAGGACCACGAGGAGTTGCATCTCCAACAATCTCAATATTGTAAGCCCCAATGGTTTGTTTAAGACGCTTGATACATCTTTTACCACGGCAAGCTCCCATTCCTAAACGGGTAGTGTGTTTAATTTCATCAACAGAGATAAATTTGCGGTCTCCAATTACATCCAGTATCTCATCTAATTTCACATCATCACAGTGACAAATATAAGTTTCTGATGGATGTGTAGTTTCTGATTTACTAATTTTCAGAGGTTCAGGATAATTATCTTTAACAATAAAACCACGAGCTTTAGTTAAATTTTCACCTGAAAGGTCAAGTGCCTTCACTCTTGCAACATTAGTTTTATTCGGTTTTTTTAAGATTTTTTCGATAACCCCTTCACCAACTTTATTTCCATTATTATCAACTAAAAAAACTTGTTCGCCTTCGTTAGCCTCATATTCAATTGGCATAAATATCCAATTTTTCTTTTCACTGTATCCAAAAATAGCCAGACCAGGACATTGATAAACACAATCCATACAACCAACACATTTTTCAAAATTAATGTGAGGGACATTACTTGTCGAAGTTTTTGTAATAGCACCGTGGGGACATGCAAATTCACACGGATTACAAGCAAAACCATACAAGCAATCTATAAGAACATAAGGTTTAGCTTCTGCTCTTTCTCTCGAAGGTTTAAATGGCGATTCAATAACACGTGCAGGATGTTGCTGAGAGTCGATGTATTCTTTTGATAAAGCAAGATAATCATTATAATTATATCTTACACCCATACTATCGATTACTTCGTAAGCAGCTTGCTTTCCTCTCAAAACAGCACTTGTCCCCTCACCTATTCGCAAAGCATCACCAATGGCATGAGCATTTCTGCCAAATAATAAACTTCCTTTAATCATTAGTTGGTCGTCTGCAACGAGACCAGTACAAATATTAATAGCATCAATATCTGTTACTAGCATTTCTGTTCCGGGTACTGGTTTAAAATTCTCCGATTTAGCAATTATGGCTCCAATAACACCAGTATAATCATCATTCGGAATAGCTTCTAAAAGGATATAACCAGTCATCACAGGAATACCCAACCTGCGAACTCTATTTGCTTGAACAGGAAAACCACCTTCGTTTGGCATAGCTTCAATAATAGCTTTCACTTTTGCTCCAGCTTGCATTAACTGATATGAAGTCAAATATCCAATATTTCCAGCACCAACTGTTAAAACATTTTTACCGAGTAATGTAAACTCACTGTTCATCATTTTCTGAACTACTGCAGCGGTGTAAACTCCAGGGACATCATCATTTTTAAAACTTGGCATAAATGGTATTGCTCCAGTGGCAACAATCAAATGATCAGACTGGATATAGAATATTTCGTTTGTCTTTATATTCTTTACTGCAAGTTTTTTATCTTCTAAAATATCCCAAACGACAGAATTAAGCATTATTCCGTCTCGATTTTCTCCAGCGAGTGTTTCGGCAATTTCAAACCCTCTCATACCACCAAATTTCTTTTCTTTTTCAAAAAAGAAAAATTGATGAGTTTGCATGAGAAATTGTCCGCCTATTTTATCATTATTATCGACAACAATATTTGAAATATTATGCTCATTTAATAGTTCACGAGCAGCGAGTCCAGCAGGACCTGAACCAATAATAGCGACATCTGTTTTAAAAACAGCGACTTCATTTTGGTGTTTATCTGAATCTATTTCGGGAGAATAATCTTTCGGGATTTCACAAACTTCTTTAACGCCATCGACTTTGGTAATACAGATTCTCTTAATCTTGCCATCAACAAGCATTTCACAAGCTCCACACTTACCAATTCCACATTCAAGAGATCTATTTCTGTTATCTAAGGAATGACTATGTACAGGATAACCTGCTTGATGTAAGGCAGCTGCAATAGTAAAACCTTTGTTACCTAAAACGTCTTGACCCTTGTACTTAAAAGTAACAGGATTATCAACGGGGATATTTAATATTGGATGCTTTTGAATTTTTTGCATAAATCTATTATAATTTACAATTTCAAATAAAATTCAAAAATGCAATTTATAATAGATTTAATTTATGAGTTTTGTCAGATTTTTTTATTTCTATCTCCGAGCATTTACTACAGAATTATAAAACTCGCCTAATTCTTCTTTTCGTTTCTCATCAAGCTTGTGCCATCTAACGCCAGTAATAGCACCTTCGATAGAAAAAATCACGCTGCGACTGGTATTTTTATTATTTGCTAACAATCTCAAAAATGCTTCCTCTGTACCGATTTCAATCAAATCGTCATGAGACATTATACCGACTGCTTCCAATTTTAATTCTAAAACCTTACCAATATTGTGTACTCCAGATATTGCCATAATTAAGATAATTTAAATTTAACTATTTTGCTCATTTTGATAATCCAAAGTTAAGAAAACTTATGACTAAACACAAGTGTAATTATTTTATTTATATTAAAGGCAGCAAATAGATTACGAAATACTCATTCCACTTGTTTATAGTGAGT
>JAQVPT010000102.1 GCA_028701945.1 Bacteroidales bacterium | reverse complement strand
TATATTCTTTAAACTTTAACTTACAACTTTCTTCGTCTGGGAACAACTCTATAAAATTTATCAATGTCATAATAGTAATATTTTGGTCAAAGATACTAAAATTAGGTAAATATACGGGTATTCATTTTATCTTTTAACCCTTTCAAACCCTCTGTCTTGTATGCCTTTACCCAATCTCCCACAGTATTAGTTCGAACTCCAAAAAGTGTAGCTATATCTTTCTGCTTTTTTCCCGATTTTATCAAGTTAATTGTTCGCAGACGAAAGCAATATCTTTGTTCACTTGATAATTTTCTAAAATCCATTTTATCCATGACGCATGGATACAAAATATATTTTATAAATAGCGGTATATTAGTGTTGGTTTAATAGCAATTTATCTATGGGGACATATATTGTCAAAGTTTCACACTTACAATTTACATACACAACTAAGTTTATTAAAAATTAGATTTTGTGATTTAGTTTAATAATGCGTTTGATGTATTACACTCGGATTATAAATCGGAGAGAGTTGGGACTAAAACATCTAGTATTTGATAATAAAATGCAGGTTACTGATGATAATCCAGAAGAAAAAAATGGGAGAATCCTTAAAAAATAGCAACCAATCTCCTCTAAATAAGCAACTTATGTACATATGTGTTTTTAGTAATTATTTTCTCATTTGATTATAAAATATTATTATGTTTACAAAAAATAAAATTATTCTTATGCAGGAAAACTCTCAGGTAAAAATTATCGATTCTTCATCAAATCCAGCACCATTAGGACTACTTGGATTCGGTTTGACAACAATATTATTAAACCTTGCTAATGCAGAAATAACAAATAAAACTAGTGTTATTATTGCAATGGGGATTTTTGTTGGTGGACTTGCTCAGGTAATTGCAGGTATTTTGGAGTCAAAAAAGAATAACACTTTTGGAATGACAGCTTTTATTGCATACGGTTTTTTCTGGATTAGTTTGGTAGGCATTTGGGTTTTTCCTTCTGTTTTTGACAATTGCCCACAATCTATCGCACCTACACATCCCGAATTGGCATGGTATTTACTCCTTTGGGGAATATTCTCTTTTGGGATGTTCATTGGTACATTTAAAATAAGCCGAGCATTACAAATAGTGTTCGGATCTCTGGTAGTTTTATTCATTTTACTAGCACTTGCAAATTTTACCGGAAGTCATATAATCCACATTATTGCTGGTTACGAAGGAATCTTTTGCGGGCTTACTGCAGTATATACAAGTATCGCTGGGGTAATTAACGAGCTCTACGGAAAAGAGCTGATGCCGGTTAGACCTGTAAAGAAATAAAATCTGGTTAACAAATATTTACTTCAAATCCCACACTTCAGATAACTGAAACCTAACTATTCGTCCTCGTTTTGCAGCGGATTCCAGCCTTGAGCTTTAAGTTCTAACTCCTGACCATTACGAGGCACAAAATATTTCCCTTCGGCTTTATCGCACATATAACCAATAATGCTGATGTCTTTTATTTTTTCGATTTCCTCCTTTTTACTAATCGGAACTGTAAATAAAAGCTCATAATCTTCTCCACCATTTAAAGCGGGCAAAGAAGGATCTAAGCGAAACATTTCACTTGCCGCAGCAGTTTGAGGATTGATTGGGATTTTTTCTTCATAGATTTTGCAACCTAAATCGGAATGTTTACACAAATGCAGCAATTCGCTTGACAAACCGTCAGATATATCAATCATTGAGCTTGGTTTTATATCGGCAGCCTTAAGACTTTCAATAATATCTCGTCGAGGTTCAGGTTTTAATTGTCTTTCGATAATATATTCGTATCCATCTAATTTAGGCTGTATTCCAGTATCACTAAGAAATAGTTTTTTCTCTCTTTCCAACAATTGCAAGCCCATATAAGCACCTCCAAGATCGCCACTAGCACAAATTAAATCATTTTTTGTAGCACCTGCACGATATACAATATCTTCTTTTTTTGCAGTTCCAATCGCAGTAATATTAATAAACAAGCCAGATAATGAGCTAGTTGTATCTCCACCGATGAGGTCAACATTAAATCTTTCACAAGCTAAGTTTATACCAGCATAAAGTTCATCAATTGCCTCAACCGAAAATTTACTACTAAGAGCTATAGAAATTGTAATGTACTTTGGAGTAGCATTCATTGCATATAAATCGCTCAAATTTACCACAACAGCTTTATAACCAAGATGTTTAAGCGGAGTGTAAATCAAATTAAAATGTACACCTTCAACTAATAAATCTGTGGTAATAAGAGAGCATTCGTCTCCGCTTTCAAAAACAGCAGCATCATCTCCAACCGATTTTACAAGTTCTTTATGACGAATTTTAAGATTTGATGTAAGATGATCTATTAAACCAAACTCGCCTAAGTCTGATATTTGTCTGACATTATGTTTGTTATCCATACTTTTTAATAATTTATGGCAGAATATTTGTTATTTTCGCTGCAAAAGTATTAAATCCTTATTTGTTTTCGTTATTTTTGTTATAAAATATACCAGCTATGAAAAACCAACGCCGTAAAATTAATGTTATATTAATTATAATAATAGTTTCGGGTATTACAGCGCAAGTACAATCTCAAAGTATTTCGTTCTTTTATGATTATCTCAACAATGTTCAAATTTTTGATAAAGGCAATATCAAACAAATAGAACATCTACCACTAAAAACCTATCAAGTTAATAATAATGCGATGGCTTACGAAGATAATGCTGGTAATTTTAAAATCTATCATAATCACTATTTGCACAGCGTCAGTAATTTTGTAAGTAATTATTACGCGAGCGACAATCTGATTGGTTTTAACATGAATACTCAACTTAAAGTTTTTGATAATGGCTCACACAAAAATCTAAGTATTAATATGAGAGAATACTTTGTCAATGATGATGTGATTGTTTGGTTCGATGATTTTGAAAAATTGCTAAAAGTATATTACAATAAAGAAATTTATGAACTTGATGATGCCCTAGCAACAGGGACTATGAATACAGTTATACTTGGAGAAAATATCGTAGCTTTTGTTGATAGTAAAAACTATATGAATGTTTTTTACGAAGGGAGAATCGAGCAAATTTGCTTTGCTGAACGAGTTAAATCTATTTCTACCGGACGAGATATTGTTGCATTTGTCGAAGAACCAGTAAACAATTTTCAGGTTTATTATTTTGGCGAATTTATTGACATAGAGGACTTTGAACCTATTTCATATAAAATAGGAGATAGATTTGTAGCTTATATAGACGCTAATAATTACCTCAAAGTATTTTCTAATTATCAAACACAAACAATTTCTTTCGACAAACCAGATTTTTATGTAATTGAGGATGAATTGATGGCGTTTAGCGTCCAAAATTATTTTAAAGTTTACTATAACGGCAAAGTTTTTACATTAGAAAGCTATATCCCAGATGATTATAAAATGAATAATAACATTTTAGGATACATTGATCAGATGGGTAATCTTAAATTCTTTGATGGAGAAAAAACAACAACCATTTCTTATGAAAGTATTACCGATTTTGAAATACACGGGAGTTTAGTAAAATACAAATTTGGCGTAAATTCGGAGCAGATATATTATAATGACAAAACCTACAAAAACGATTAACATTAAAATAGATTCTAAATTAGTTAAAAATTTTGCTCTTGAAATTGGATTTGATAATTGTGGAATATGTGAGGCTAATTTACCCAATAAAAGCATTTTGTTTTTTGAAAACTGGATAGCTGCTGGCAAAAATGCAGAGATGACGTATCTTGAAAGAAATATCGATATTCGAAAAGACACATCCTTATTAGTACCTAACTCTAAAACGATAATCTGTGTAACACTTAATTATCATCAAGTTTCTGATGAAAAAGAGTTTTACATTTCAAAATATGCCCGTGGAAAAGATTATCATATTGTGATGAAAGAAAAACTTGCAATCTTAGAAAGTAAACTAAAACAAGAATATCCCGATTTAAACTTACGAATTTTTACCGACTCAGCACCGGTTCTCGAACGAGCTTATGCATTTAAAGCAGGACTTGGGTTTATTGGCAAAAACACATGCTTGATACATCCTAAATTAGGTTCTTTTTCATTTATAGGGGAAATTATTTGCAATGCCGAAGCAGATTATGATGATAATATTATTACTGACCATTGTGAAACCTGCGATTTATGCGTTAAAGCATGTCCTGTAGGAGCTTTATCTATTTTTGGTTTAGATGCAAACAAATGCATCTCATATCATACAATTGAGAATAAAAATGAAATTCCAGAATATACTGCCAAACGAATTACAAATCAAGTGTTTGGCTGCGATATCTGTCAAGATGTTTGCCCATACAATCAAAATATACCACTCACAAAACACGAAGAATTATTAGAATCAGAACCAGCAAAATCATTAAACCTCAATAAATTAGAATTATTGACCAATTCTCAATTTAAAAAACAATTTATAAGTAGTTCCTTATATCGTGCAGGGAAAAGAAAACTTATTGCCAATTACAAATTAGTAGCTGCCAAAAAATAAAAAGGTAAGGCAAAATAAACATATATGAAAATTACAAAAACTAAAAAAAGGTGGGGTATCATATTGCTATTGCTCGCCGTCATTACTATACTGGTCTTTTACCCGCTACCGCCACAAGCTCCCATACAATATTACGATAGAGAAAGTGGATTATTAGAAACTGAAAAAGTGGCTGCAGAAAAGTACTTAGTTTGGCTATATAATAACCCAGTTGGCGAAGCTACATTGTGGGCATTAGTGAAAAGAAAAGTGGTTTCGTCTATTTACGGAAATATGATGGATCGTCCTTCATCAACAAAAAAAATACAAGACTTTGTTGAAGATTTCGATATAGACATGAGTTCTGTGCAAAAACAAGAGTTCAACTCCTTCAACGATTTCTTCACTCGAGAATTAAAAAATAATGCCCGACCAGTAGATACGACCTCAACTATTGCGGTATCGCCTGCCGATGGGAAATTATTAGCATATCCCGATATCAGCAATAACGATTTTATCATAAAAGGTTACCGCTTCGATATTTTATCATTTTTGAATAATGCCGACCTCGCTAAAAATTATCTTGATGGCAGTCTAGTAATTATCCGGCTTGCCCCTTCCGATTATCACCGTTTCCATTTTCCTGTTAGTGGGAAAGTATCACCCATCACCCAGATTGACGGCGATTATTATTCAGTTAACCCCCTTGCTTTGCGCAAAATAATTGAAATATTCTGCCTGAATAAAAGAGAATTTGTCATCATTTCAAACCCTTTGTTTGGAGATGTTGTGATGGCAGAGGTAGGGGCAACAATGGTAGGGAGTATTATGCAAACTTATACAGAGGATTACGTTATAAAAGGTGAAGAAAAAGGATATTTCAAATTTGGAGGTTCGACAATAGTGCTTCTGTTTGAAAAAAATAAAATTCGCATCGATGATGATTTATTGATTAATACTCAAAAAGCTTATGAAACTTCTATTAAGAAAGGAGAAAGAATAGGAGAATTGAAGATAGTACTATAAAGGTACGGTAGAAAATAAAAATTGGATTTTACGATATTTATTTTTCAAGGGAAGCGTAATAAATCTTTTACGAAATCTAGGATTTAAGAATCATAGCAAAGGTGTTTTTAAAATATTGACTGATCAGTTTAATTCTCATATTAAAAAGCTAATTTTATTTACGTTTTTGAAAACATAAAATTTTTCATTTTAATTGTTGACAGATTTGATTTTATCAATTTTTTTTTGGTGCAAGAAAATAAAGATAATGTACACCCATAAATTAAAAAATAGGCTGTCTCTCCAAACAGCCTATTTTTATAAGTATCAGCTAAAATTATTTTTTAATAACTTTTACAGTTTTGGTACCATTTCCATTTGTTAAACGAATAATATACATACCACTATTTTTAGATGTAAGATCAATTGAAATGTCGTTGTTGTTCATGTTTACTGATTCGATAATACGACCAGTTAAGTCAAGAACTTCGACAATGTAGTTTTGATCGGCAGAAATATTGATGATTCCGTTTGTTGGGTTTGGATAAATTTCAATATTGTTAAGAGTACTTTCTTCAATATTAACGCAATCATCTATATCAACAAAAACTGTATCTGTATTTGTGCAAGTATTTGCATCTGTATATTCATAAACAATTGGCCATAAACCTAAGCCAGCTGCAGACGGGTCAAAAATATTTCCGTTCACACCTTGTCCGCTGAATGTGCCGCCCGAAGGTGTTCCAATCATTGAAACAGGATCTGCATATACACAATAAAAATTATCTATTCCACTAATTGACACAACGGGAAGTTCGTTGATTGTAAGGTTAAGAACATACACGCTATCACAACCTACTGTAGTAGTCAAACTATCATAATACGTTCCAGTTACAGAATAATCATTTCCTTGCCAACTGAATAAATCTCCATCACAAATTTCAGCATTAGTAATAAACTCATAAGTAGGATTTACAGTCAGATTTAGAACATACACGCTATCACAACCTACTGTAGTAGAAAAACTATCATAATACGTTCCAGTTACATAATAATCGTTGCCTTGCCAATTGAATAATTCTCCAGCGCAAATTTCAGTATTAGTAACAAATTCATAACTTGGGTTTACAGTCAGATTTAGAACATACACGCTATCGCAACCAACTGTAGTCATTAAACTATCATAATATGTTCCAGCCACAGAATAATCATTTCCTTGCCAACTGAGAATATCCCCATCACAAATTTCAGTATCAGTAATAAATTCATAATTTGGAAAAACACTGATCTGGAATAAGCAGGAGTTTTCACAACTGTTAGCATCTATATAGGTATATGCGATATCATGAATTCCAATTCCAGCCAGTATTGGGTCAAAAATATCAGAATTAACTGTGGTTCCACTATAAATACCACCAATAGGAGAGGCTCCAGTAAGTATAAAGTTAGCAGAATTTAAACAAACTATAGTGTCTGCAGGACAGCTTAATACAGGCAGTGGGTTAACAAAAAGTGTTAATGTAATAGTAGAATCACATCCATGCTGGGACTGAAATACTTCAGTGTAATTTCCTGCGGTGGTGAGAGTCTGAGTTCCAAAAATAAAGTTTTCTCCGTCACAAATAGTAGCAGTATCTAATTCATAATATGTTGGATAAACAGTAGTAATATTAACAAAGCCGTTTGTGTATAACGAAGTAAGAATATTTCCCATAGGATCGCTATATTCACAATTGCCGGATGTTTGTGTGTCCCATGTTAGGTTTGTAGAAGCACCTGCATCGTCCTGAAATAATAATATCAATAATGTGTCATTAGTAATGTTGGCAGGGTTTGTTGAAGCCCAGCTAAAATAAACTTTTGTTCCACTGGAATTTACAATAATCAGTCCTGACGAAAGATCTGTATGTAAATCTTGATAACCTAGAAAAGTGAGTTTTGTAGAATCATAGTTTAGTGCCAAAGAGATGCTGCCTACATTATTACAATTATCTACAAGAATGGGAACTTTAACTTCTCCGTCACAAGAAAAATTTGTATTTTGAACTGATGTGTAAATTGCAATAGTTGTAACTGTCAATAAAGCAGAATCAGAAACAGCAACAGGTTCGCATAAACCACTAACCCGACATTTATATAAATATCCATTCATGGACTCAGAAGTGGGATTAATTTTTAATATTGAAGTTGTAACACCTGAATAGGGAGTTCCGTTAATTAGGTCTGTCCAATTAAATCCACCATCTGTACTTTCCATCCATCTATAAGTAATATTTGTTCCAAATGCAGAGACTGAAAAAGAGGTATTTCCGCTGCCGTGAATTGTTTTGTCAACTGGCTGTGATGTGATAACAGGTGGCTGTCGAAAAGTTAGTGTGCTGTTGTCCCAAGTAGAATTTACAATTTGTCCGTTAATGTTGCTGTATTCGCAATTGCCAAGAGTTTGTGTGTCCCATGTCATTGAACTTGTCCCAGGTAAGCTGGTAAATTGCAATTCTATCAATACAGCATCGTAGGGTATTGTTGCAGATGATGTGTTTGACCATGTTAGATATACTTTTCCATCGGTGTCATTTATTGACATCATTCCAGAAGATAAATTTGGATGTAAGTTTTGATAACCTGTGTATGATAATACTGAAGAATTATAATTCAGACACATTGAAAAAGAGCCAATATTATTGAATTCTCTAACTGAAATTTCAAAGTTGGCACTTCCGGGACAGGTAGTATATGTTTGTCCGTTTGTTGTTACATTTGTTAGAACAGTAAGTAATCCTTCATCAGAATAAGCTTCTGGAGAACAAGTTCCACTTACCTTACAGCGATATATGTTTCCATCAAAACTTAAAGGAATATTCGAAATAGTAAGCGTTTTGTTAGTAACATTAGAATAATTACCGCCGTTATTTAAATCACTATATGTTACCCCGCTATCAGTACTTATTTGCCATCTGTAAGTTAATCCAGAACCTGTAGCTAAAATTGCAAATGTCGTATTTTGTCCCAAGGCAACAGTTCTGTCAACAGGTTGGGATGTTACTAATGGTATAGCATAAGTTACAAGGTTGCCGTTTTGAAAAATAACAGGTAAAATATCTCCAAACTCATCACTGTATTCGCAATTTCCAGATGTTTGTGTATCCCATGTTAATGCCGATGTGCCAGCACTGTTAGTAAACTCAAGAACAATAAGTGTATCGTTTACGAATGTTACCGGTGCTGTTGATGCCCATGTCATGTATATTTTTCCTCCTATGTCGCTAATTACAAAATTTCCTGTACTAAGCTCGGCATTCAGATTTTCATAAGAATTATATGTGAGATTTGTAGTGTTGTATGAAAATGTCAATGAAAAGGCTCCAACATCTGTAAAATTATTAGTAACAACTGGAACTTTTATTGTGCCAGGACAAACATTAAAAGAAGGCAAACTCGTTGTAACTGGATTCATTACCGTAAGAATAGCTTCATCTGAGAATTGTTCAGGTTCACATGTTCCGGTTATGCGACAACGATACTTATTGCCGTTCATTAGTAGTGTAGTGGAACTGATGTTAAGCGTAGCAGTTGTTGTTCCAGAATGGGGAGCTGAGTTTGTAAGATTATTGTAAGTTATTCCGTCATCGGTACTCAGTTGCCATCGGTATGTAAGTCCTGTTCCACTTGCAGTTATTGAGAAACTTGTTCCCTGTCCGTTAATCACTTTTCTGTTTACAGGATTAGATGTAATTGAAGGAAGATTATGAAGAGTAAGGCTTCCTCCGGTAAATGAGGCATCAAGGATATTTCCTAATGGATCACTATATTCGCAATTTCCAAGTGTTTGTGTATTCCATGTGAGATTTGAAGTCCCAATATTAGCATTAAAAATTAACTCTATTAGTGTGTCATTTCCAATATCAATAGCACTTGTATTTGCCCAACTAATAATGACTTGTGTGCTAGTGGCATTAACAATGAAAAACCCTGATGACAATTCTGTATGTGTGTTTTGGTAACCCAGATAAGAGACTTGAGTATTATTATAATTTAATACAAGAGAAATTGCACCAACGCCATTGCAATTTGTTACTGTAATAGGCACAACAATATTATTAGAGCAGGATGCAATTGTTCCTGCTTTTGTATTTATTGTTTGTGCTTGACCAGCAAATGTAAACAAGAGGAATAGCACAAATTGAATTATATAAAATATTTTTTTCATAAACTCAAGTGTTTTTTATTCAGAAATGACAAGTCGAATTGTTTTATTGTACGAATAATTACTATTTCCATACGTCATTTTTAGCATGTAAATACCTTTGTCAATTTCAGGAAGATATAAGTCAATAGTATGCTTTCCTGCTGGAAATACAGAGTTTTCAACAGTTTTAACCAAAGCTCCAAGGATATTATATATTCCAATTTTTACATAACTTTGTCTTTCAATTGAAAATTCGATTTTACTAAAATCGCTCATTGGATTAGGATATACAGAAAAATTAAAACCTATATTAAGTTCTAACTCAGCAAGTGAAGTAGCAGAGTGTATTTCTGGAACTGACAGAATGACGTTATTAATTACTTGTGCATTTTCGTCAGCAAGTTCACATTCATTAGAAAGTCCCAAAAGAATACCGTTTGTCATACCAACAAGATCCTTGGTTTTACAGGTAATAGTTAATAATACTTCATTATCTTCAAGATTCATTGCATTTAAGTTACACCATGCTATTTTTAGTAAGCCATTTTGAACAGACCAAATGATATTTGTGTTTCCGTTAGCCATATTTACATCAAGAATATCAAGATAATTTTCAGGATAGTGTATTGCAAGAGACACAGCTCCAATTTGTGCTTCGGTTTTAAGTATTACTGGCAAAATAAATTCTGTAAATGGAGAAACGCTTATCATATCTTCAAAAATGAGATTAACCTGATTGCTTTTAGCTCCAGTTGGTTCATACGAAGCATTCACATCCCCATAACATAGCATAAATATATTATTTGTTACATGGTCTTGGTCAATTGAAACGCTGTCAGTATGAAACA
This sequence comes from Bacteroidales bacterium, assembly GCA_028701945.1. Taxonomy (GTDB): domain Bacteria; phylum Bacteroidota; class Bacteroidia; order Bacteroidales; family ML635J-15; genus Bact-19. Next base: position 46 of record JAQVPT010000102.1, on the reverse strand, counting down.
GGTAATCTCCAGAAGGAAAATTGGAAATTAATGCAGCATAGCGTTG
>JAQVPT010000101.1 GCA_028701945.1 Bacteroidales bacterium | reverse complement strand
TATTATAGGAGCACGTCCACAATTTGTAAAAGCTGCGGTTGTCAGCAGATATATCAGAAACTATCATAGTGAAGATATTAAAGAATTCATTATCCACACTGGGCAACACTATGACGCAAATATGTCAGATATATTTTTTGAGCAAATGGATATTCCGAAACCGGATTACTTTTTAGGAATTAATAGTTTAGGACATGGAGCAATGACTGGTCAAATGTTAGAACAAACGGAAACTGTCTTATTAAAAGAAAAACCTGATTGGGTGTTAGTTTACGGAGATACAAATTCGACTTTAGCAGGAGCTTTAGCAGCAAAAAAGCTACATATAAAACTCGCCCATGTAGAAGCAGGATTACGATCTTTCAACATGGCAATGCCTGAGGAAATCAATAGAATACTAACTGACAGAATCTCTGATATTTTATTTTGTCCTACTGATCAAGCAATAAAAAATCTAAACAAAGAAGGATACGAGAATATAAATACTAAAATTATTAAAAGTGGGGATGTTATGCAAGATGCAGCATTGTTTTATGCTCCAAAATCGCAAAGTCCAGATATAAAAACACCTAAAGACTTCATCCTTTGCACAATACATCGGGCTGAAAACACTGATGATCTGAATAGACTACAATCTATTTTCTCTGCACTATCAGAAATTAGCAAACAACAACCAATAGTATTGCCTATTCACCCGAGAACAAAAAACATAATATTAAAAAACGATATCAAATTTGATAAATCAAACATACATATTATAGAACCGGTCGGCTATCTTGAGATGATACATCTTTTGAAAAATTGCAATTATGTAATGACTGACAGTGGAGGATTACAGAAAGAAGCATTTTTCTTTGAGAAAAAATGTTTAACCCTCCGCGATGAAACCGAATGGGTAGAATTGGTTGAAAATTCGTTTAATATTATCGTTGGAAGTGATAAGGATAAAATTATTGATGGCTTTAATAAATTACAAAAATTAAGCCCCAATTTTAAAATAAACTTGTATGGTCAAGGCATGGCAGGTAGAAACATTATTGAAGAATTATTACAATATTAATAACAAATCCATCTGAAATCTAAAGTTTCAACATCTTGCTAATTAGTTTTCACCCCAAAAATGTATATTACACCTATTACTGAATTTCGTCAATATGTTTTTCTATGAAAGAAATAATTCTCGGCGGTTTTTTTGTATCAACGGGTATATTTATTACATACAATCACAACATTTCACGACTTGTACAAGAAAACCACTAACTTTCTGTAAATCATGGAGTTTGCTTTTACAATCGGCTAAGGTCAGTTGTTCTAAAATTATGAACAAGTTAAACAAGATAAAACTCACAATAATTATCGCAAAAGAACGCTCATCAAAAATTTTAGGTAGCTTTTGTGGTTTGTATTGCAATAGAATCTGCCACAGAGTTTTTATTCGAACATCTCAATATTGAAATGCCAATAGATAAAATTTCATGCCAATTTATACTCAACCACTATAAGATTTTGTAATATAAAATCCTATCGAGGTTGAGTATAGTTTCGTTAACAAGGAATGCAAACTAAATAATTATAATTTCTCTAAGTACATGACAAAAATTTAACAATATCTATTTCTGTTTGATATTTCACAATCTGCTTTTCTCGTTACTGCCACAATTTGGTTTCGACCACAATCTGGTTTTCGACCACAATCTGGTTTTCGACCACAATCTGGTTTTCGAGTTACTCGAAAACCAATACTTGTGAGAAAAAGTTTTATTTCACCCTTACTCCTTTGGGTTTATGACCAAAAATAAAAAAAACACCTAACATGCTGAATGGTAGAGTTTTATGCAAGAACTTTAGCATTGCTTATTAATTATGAATTATTAATAAGTGATTAGTCTATAATTGATTAATAATTTTTGTCATGTACTAAGGTAATTTCTTTTAAACTCAATTGACAAATAACCTCTTTTTTACTTATCATAAATCAAAAATGTCGGCAAGAAAACTTTAATAAAACAAGTTTTTTTGCCGACATTATATAATTAAAAAAAGAACTTATAAGCCAAGAACTGCAACACCTTGCTTAAAAACAATATCTTTTGGTATTCCAGCATCTGCAATTCGGTCAAGATCTTTTTGAAGTTCTTCACCAACAGCACTTTTAGTATCAATCCATTGTTTAGCGGCAGCTTTATTACCATCGCCCTGAATAACAATAATATCGTTCACCATCTCTGCAACCGCTTCTTTCATAATATCGAGATTAACAGCATATTTTCCAGTTTCAGCGTTACGAGTAAAAGCACCTTTATCTTTAAGATAATAGAACTCTAACATATTAGCTTTTCCATGCGAGCTAGCTACACCAAAGCGAACAGATCTAAAAATTCCTGCGAGAAAAGTAACATAATTGTCCATGAGGTCTTTTTCAGGAAATTCGCCCATTTCGTAAAGTGTTGTTACCATATATAATCCAGCGATATCCGCTTTTGCCTCTTCTATGGGGCTGTAATAACTCTCTAGAGCTTCACGAACAGACATTGAGCCATCAACAACATATTTAACACCAAGGCCATGAGCTACTTCGTGAAACATCACGTTTTGAAAAAATCCGTCTTCAAACTTCACATGTTTTAATTGAGTTTCGTCAATAAGCAAATCGGCAATAGGCACTAAAATTGTTTCAAATTTCGCTTGCATTGCATTTTTAAGTTGCAATTTTCTAGAACCTTTAGCAGAATGAACTCTTGGATCATTAGGCAAATTGATTGCAATATTTTTACTGCCTGCATTACAATCACCACCATAATAAATTACATTATACACATTCATATCACCAGTAGGAGCATCGTTTTCCTTGTCGGATTTCTCGTGTTTAGCATCAGCGTTTTTATATAAATCGGCAATCGGCAAACTTTGTTGTAAATCAGGAACTAGTGCTGTAAATCGTGAAATATTTTCACTCCACACAAGGTCTTTAACCAAAATCTGACCAGAATGAGCCGCTTTAATGCCTTTAAATCCATCTTCGTAACTTTCGATTGGACCTACAACAAAATCAATTTTATTGTCTTTCATATCCATCCACGCAAGGTCGCTAGAAAGATACTCATCAGTACGCAAAGCCATAGCTCTAAATTTTAGATAAGTTCTAAACCCGTCATCTTCGGCAAGTTCGGCAGCCTCTTCCAACAATGTCGCAGCTTTCTCAATCTCTGCTGCGTATTCTTGGTGATACCAAACACAAATAAGATTGCCCTCTTCGTTTCTTCTAATCAAAGTGTACCAAGAATTTTTATTTGGATCTGCAAATGCCTCAAATTCTTCTTCAGTAATATCTTGTGGATAATAGTTTGCTCCAAGAGGTTTTGCACCAAATCCTTCAATAAAAGGTTCATTTCCGTTTAGTCTATCCCACGCACCATAATTAATCCTTGCATATTGTTTTGCATCTTCATCTTGAATTTCATCAAGAAACTTTTGCTTATCCCCTATTGCATCTTTCCAGAATAATTCTTCCATAATATCAGCAACTTCGATAAGTTTTTTTAGCATTTCTTTCTGATTATTAGAAAGATGGCTAAGATCTGCCGTCAATTCAACTTCGGCATAATTGTTTACAAGTTTTTGCATTTCGGTAAGTTCTTGTTTTTCTTCCTGATTTTTGTCTGCGGCATTATTACATGCAATAAATAGCACGCTAATAGCCATTAGTAATAGAATGTTCGAGATTTTTGTTTTCATTTTATTAAAATTTAATTAATATTATCCAGAGAAGTAATAAATAGCTGCCACTACCCCCACTATCGCAAGTATAAGAAGTGCAATTTTCCACCAGCACCAAGGTCTTTCACCTTGCACCTTACCTGTGCGTCCGTTAACTATAAAACGATAAACTTTATTATTAAATCGGTATGCACTAATCCATATTGGCAGCAAAGTATGTTTAAATTTAATATTTGAGTATGTAGTTGCCAGAGATGTTATACGCTGTTGGTCTCCTCCTATTTGCTTTTCAACAGCCACTCTAATTTTGGGATCCATCTTAACTTTCGCAACATCAAACCCGTCTTTTAACCCAATTCGATATGTTTCGGTGCGAAAACCAGATAAAAACTTCTCATCAAAAGGAACTAAGTTCTCTAAATCCCAAGGATCAAGTTTATCTGTTTTTTTCTCAGGCAAAGACTTACTAGCAAGAACAAGCACATCGTCAAAAAATAAATTTAGACTCCCCGAAACGTTAGTCCAACTAGTCTTCGTAACACTTCTAGTTTTTGTTTCACCATTATCTGTATATGTTTCAGTAGTAGTATAATCATCACCTCGCTGACCTTTATACTTAGAATAGGTATCAGAATCATAAGTCCAATATGGAAGATACATGCCCGCAAGTTTTTCAGCCTCCGTTGCAAACTTTTTTAATCCTGGAGGAGCAAACCACAACTTTTTCAACCATTTTTTAAAAGCCTCTTGAGCTTCTTGCCTTTTAATTTTAAAAGGGAGTAATGATTTTGGTTTAATCTGTTTACTTGTACTTTCGCTTTTTACGATAAGTTTATTTCCACAAAAAGGACAATCACTTGAAACCACATTTGGGTCTAAAGTAGTAATTGCTCCGCAAGCTTCGCAAGCAATTGTCGAAACCTCCTCAAGCTCGTCGCCAACTTCAGCTTCACTCATAAAATGGTCAAAATCCAATTCATCAATAGACTCATCACGAATTTCTATTTCATTCATTGTTCCACAAAACGGACAAGTCAAAGAAGTGGTACCTGGTTCAAACTCAAGCTTAGCAGCACAGTTACTACAAACTATTTCTGCTTGATTAGTTTCAGATAATTTAGGAGCAAAAGTATTTTCTTCCACGGCTAATACAAATTAATTAATGTTACAATATCAATTTGTAAAATTACAAAAAATATTTGTGTACAACAACAGTAAAACAGGAGTTTTTTTGAATAAAGTTTAAATACCTAATTCGCAACAACAAAAGACCAAATATTTTAAGATCTAATCAAAAACTATGAAAATTTCCAAAAAGCAGCCTTGTCATTTTCTCATCAAACAGGGTATAACGACAAAAAGTTTATAACACGTCAGATATAATCACATAAAGAAATAAAACAATAAAGTTTTGAGCACAAAACACGCAACTAAAAGACTGTCTAACAAACAATTAACAAGTTATCAACATATTATTATTTAAAATAGTTAAAAAAAACCTCAAAAAGTTTTGGAATTAAGATAAAAATCACGATTTTTGCAGTCCTAAAATTTAAAGATACTAGAGTTATGGCAAAAATTTGTCAAATTACAGGAAAGACAGCGATGGGTGGGAATAATGTATCACACTCAAAACGCAGAACAAAAAGAACATTTGATGTAAACTTGCATACAAAGCGTTTCTTTAATGAAGTTACTAAAGAGTGGATTACACTAAAAGTGTCAGCCGCAGGTATTAAAACAATCTCAAAAAAGGGGTTGATTTTGGCTTTAAAAGACGCTAAAGAAAAAGGTTACATTAATTAATATCGGGAGATAATAAAATGGCTAAGAAAAGTAAAGGAAATCGTGTTCAGGTAATACTAGAATGTACCGAACATAAAGAATCAGGGATGCCTGGAACATCAAGGTATATTACTGTCAAAAACAGAAAGAACACACCTGACAGAATGGAATTAAAGAAATATAATTCTATATTGAAAAAAGTTACAGTACACAAAGAAATTAAATAAATTGAATCATGGCAAAGAAAGTAGTTGCAACACTTAAAAGAGAAGGCGGCCGTAGCGTTGTCAAATGTATCAAAATGATTAAGTCACCCGAAACAGGTGCTTATCAATTTAAAGATACTATCATTGATAAAGAATTAACAAAAGAGTTTTTCGCTAAAAAATAAACTCTGCTTAAAAATATTTATAAGCACCTTACATTTGTTGTGAGGTGCTTTTGTTTTATTTAGTTTTTAGAATATCTTTGTAAAAAAATACAATTATGGCTCTTTTTGGTCTATTTGGAAAAGATAAAAAGGAAAAACTGGACAAAGGTCTTGAAAAAACCCGCACCAATGTTTTTGATAAATTAAATAGAATAGTTTTTGCAAAGTCAAAAGTTGACTCTGAAGTTCTTGACGAACTTGAAGATATTTTGATAGCTTCTGATGTTGGTGTTGAAACGACTATTCGTATTATCGAAAGAATTGAAGAAAGAGTAAAAAGCGACAAATACGTTGGCACAGATGAGCTGAACGAATTATTGCGTAATACAATTGCATCACTTCTTGAAGAAAACATCACAGATGAATATGACGAAAGCGAAATTTTAGCAAAACACAAACCTTATGTTATTATGGTTGTGGGTGTAAATGGAGTTGGCAAAACTACTACAATCGGCAAACTTGCGAATAAATACAAAGCTGCTGGCAAAAAAGTTATTATTGGTGCTGCCGACACTTTTAGAGCTGCTGCAATTGACCAACTACAAATTTGGGCAGACAGAGTAGGTGTTGAAATGATACGCCAAAATATGGGTTCAGATCCTGCATCAGTCGCCTTTGATACCGTGCAAGCTGCAATAAAAGCCGAAGCAGATGTAGTTATTATTGATACAGCTGGAAGATTACACAACAAAGTAAATCTGATGAATGAGCTTACAAAAATTAAACGAGTGATGCAAAAAGTTATCGAAACAGCTCCTCACGAAGTAATGCTTATTATAGACGGCTCTACGGGACAAAATGCTTATGAACAAGCTAAACAATTTACAAAAGCCACAGACGTTACTTCACTAACAGTTACCAAACTTGACGGAACTGCTAAAGGCGGAGTTGTTATTGGAGTCTCAGACCAATTTAAAATCCCCGTTAAATATATTGGAATAGGTGAAGGAATAGATGATTTACAAGTATTTAACAGGAGAGAATTTGTAGATTCGTTGTTTAAAAAAGCATAAACGATGAAATAAGGTTCACGGTTTTCATTATGTAATAAAAGTAAAAACTACGACCCTAATCGCAAATTTAACGTTAATTTTGCGACTAGAATCTAATAATATCTGTAAAAAGACTAATCTTTGTCAAATGGCAAAAATGAGTTTTCCAATAAAAGATTCAGACAATAATATCCTCAAATCAATTATATTTCCCAATCGAACCCGTCTTTTTTATCTTTAACGGTAACACCAATCTTTGTCAATTCATCCCGAATAAAATCTGATGTAGCATAATCTTTATTAGTTTTTGCCTGCAAACGCAAATTAAGAACCAAATCAACAACACCGCTTAGAACCTCATCATTTGCACTTGACGCTTGATCCTCTTTTTGCAAACCAAGTATGTCGAACATAAAAAGATTGAAAGTTTCTTGAAGTATAGTAAGATTTTCCTCATCAATAGTTTCGTTACCAACTTCAATATTATTTATGACTCTAAGTGCATCAAAAAGATGTGCAATAAGTATCGGTGAGTTAAGGTCGTCGCTCATTGCAGCATAACATTTATTTTTAAGCTCTGACGCATCAAATTTTCCAGTAGCCGACGATTTAATTTTATCAAGAGTATCAAAAGCTTTAAGCAACCTTGCAAGACCTTTTTCAGCCGCTTGCAAAGCTTCGTTAGAAAAATCGAGAGTACTACGATAATGAGCTTGTAAAATAAAAAACCTGATGGTCATTGGGCTATAAGCTTTTTCAAGAACTGCGTTTGTTCCATTAAATAAATCTTCGAGAGTAATAAAATTACCAAGAGATTTACCCATTTTTTGCCCATTAATTGTTATCATATTGTTATGAACCCAATATTTAACGGTATTTTCACCAATTGCAGCAGTATTTTGAGCTATTTCGCATTCGTGGTGTGGAAAAAGTAAATCCATCCCTCCCCCATGAATATCAAATTCGTCTCCGAGATACTTATGTCCCATTGCCGAACACTCAACATGCCAACCTGGAAAACCATCGCTCCAAGGAGACGCCCAACGCATTATATGTTCGGGGCTAGCTTTTTTCCATAATGCAAAATCGAAGCTATTTTTCTTTTCAGACTGACCATCAAGATCACGGGTGTTGCTATAAAGATCTTCAAGCACACGTCCTGACAACCTACCATAGTTGTACTTTTTATTATATTCTTCAACATCAAAATAAACCGAACCATTACTCTCATAAGCGAAACCGTTTGCAAGGATTTTCTTTGTTAGTTCAATTTGTTCAATAATATGTCCTGAGGCACGCGGCTCAATACTCGGCTTTTGAACATTTAGTTTATCCATTTCTCGATGATAGCGGTCGGTATAAAACTGTACAATTTCCATTGGTTCTAATTGTTCCAAACGAGCCTTTTTGCCAATTTTATCTTCACCAGAATCAGCATCATTCTCTAAATGACCAACATCCGTAATATTACGAACATAACGCACCTTAAAATCTAAATGCTTAAAATAGCGAAACAACAGATCAAATGTAATTGCGGGACGAGCATGTCCAAGATGTGCATCTCCATAAACGGTTGGTCCACAAACATAAAGCCCCACAAAAGGCGGATTAATTGGTTTAAACTCCTCTTTCTTTCTGCTCAACGAATTATAAATTATTAGACTATTGTTCATGATTCTAAATTATTTTCAAAATTAAGCTCAAAAATACTACAGATAAACTTATTATACGAATGTTTTTGATAAAATTATAATTAGTGCTTTCAAATCGCAAACAAAACAAATAACAGATTTACTATAAAAGATAATTAAATTGTATAATTTTGCATCATGAAGACAAAACTAAATAAAGCCATATTGCTAATATTATTTTTAGGGGTTATTATTTCATGTACTTGTAATAATATCAAAAACTCTGAAACAAAAAAGCCTAAATACATTTTTCTTTTTATTGGCGATGGCATGGGAACTAATCACGTAAATCTAACTCAAGCTTACTTAAAGTCGATAAATGGCGAAATTGGGTATCAAGATTTAACGATGACTAAATTCCCGATATCAGGAACATGCTCTACATATTGCAAAAATCGTTTAATCACCGACTCGGGTGCAGCAGGATCGGCAATTGCATGTGGTAAAAAGGCTAACACAGGAGTAATTTCATTTTATGACGACCTAAACGAAGGAGAATCAGCACCAATATCTATCGCAAAAATTGCACATGCAAATAGCATGAAAGTAGGAATTATAACATCTGTTAGCATAAATCATGCAACTCCAGCAGCATTTTACGCTGTAAATAAATCTCGTTCAAACTATTACGATATTGGTCTTCAACTACCGGAAAGCAAGTTTGAGTTTTTCGCTGGAGGTGGATTTAAATATCCTAAAGGCAGAAAAAGTGACAAAGAAGACCTTTATGATATTTGCATGAATGCCGGATACAATTATTTAAAAGACATTAAAGAAATCACCACATTTACAAAACCAAACGAGAAAATATTATTCGTAAATCCGGTTCTTGGGCCTGAAGCAGATATGCCTTATGAAATCGACAGAACTGAATACGATGGATATTCACTATCGCAAATCGTAAGTGCTGGAATTGATTTTCTAGATAATGAAAATGGTTTTTTTATGATGGTCGAAGGAGGCAAAATCGACTGGGCAGCACACGAAAACGATGCCGCCACAATAATAAAAGAAGTTTTAGCTTTCGATGACGCAATATCAGAGGCGTATAATTTCTACTTAAAACACCCCGACGAAACACTAATAATTATTACAGCAGACCACGAAACTGGAGGAATTAGTCTAGGATTAGCCCAAAACGGATATAAGTCTGATTTCTCATTACTCGCTAATCAAAAAATGTCGTCATTCCAATTTAGCACAATAATACAAAACTATAAAGATTCCAATTCTGCTTATAATATTGATGACGTTATTAATCTTGCTAATTCACATTTCTTTATTGAAAAATTAAGTCTGACAGATTACGAAATGGACCTAGTTAATAGTGCATACAACTATTATTTTCACAATAAAACTGATTTAAAGACTACTCAAATAGGTAATTTGTATGGAAATTATAATCCTTTATCAGCTACATTTATCAATATTCTGCGAAACAAAGCATCAGTTGGATTTACCTCTTGGTCTCATACAGCGGCATCCGTGCCAGTCTATTCAGTTGGTGAAGGTGCCGAAAGATTTTCAGGCAATATTGACAATACTGAAATAAGCAAAAGAATTGCGAACATAATGAGCTGGTAATCAAACAATTATTCTTTTCATATTCAATAACATAGTTTTTTTGTTGTTAATCATATCGTAATTCTCTAATTTTGAACAACTTTAAAATTAATACTATGCAAGATTTAAATTGGTCAACACTTCCTTTTGCTTATGTAAAAACACATTACAACGTACGCTGTACATTTAAAAATGGCAAATGGGGAGAAATCGAAGTTAGTGATTCGGAACATATTAATATTCACATCGCAGCAACTGCGTTGCACTATGGTCAGGAAGCTTTTGAAGGCATGAAAGCCTATCGTGGTAAAGATGACAAAATCAGATTGTTTAGATGGGACGAAAATGCTAAACGTTTGCAAAACTCAGCAAAAGGCATTTTTATGGCTCCAGTTGACACTGACATATTTTTCAACATGGTAAAAAAAGTTGTAGAATTGAACAAAGATTTTGTACCGCCTCATGGTACAGGTG
>JAQVPT010000325.1 GCA_028701945.1 Bacteroidales bacterium | reverse complement strand
GCAGGCAATTTTCTATACGAACCAAGAATAGGTTCATATTTTTTCATTTTCAACTGGTGATATGCTGGGAATGGCAATTCATTTATGTCTTTTATTCTTTCTCTATCAGAATTATGATTTATTATTATTTCATTATTCGAGTACTCTTTAAAACTAATTCCCAAAATTTCAGATAATGGTTTTCCTTCAACTATTTCGAGTAAACTTAGTTCGCCTTCACCTCTAACAACAATGTCAATATCACTCTCCAGAACTTCGTTTGCCATAAATGTTGCATGAGCTCCGCCAGCAATAATTGTAGAATTTGGGTATCGTAGTTTTAATTGTTTGGCTATTTCATAAGAACTGTAAACATAAGGAGTAAGAAAAGATATTCCGAAAACAGACTCGCTAATTTCATATTCAGATTCAATCTTCTCAAGTAGTTTTGGAATTTCTTCATTCGACTTGATTTCTACATTCAAATCATAAACCATTGAATTGTACCCTTTTTCAATCAAAAAAGCAGAAAGAGAAATTAGACCCAATGGCGGATCTAAATTACTTACTTCGTGGTAAATACTTCCCTTGACGTAAGTAAAATTAGGGCTAAATAATATGCATTTTAATTTTTCTTTCATGCTAATTTGTTTTTTTTTGAGATGACCTGAATACAATAGGCACAATTGAAATTATCCCAGAAAAAATCAGCTTTATTTTAAGGAAGGAATTTATGCTAAATATAGTTTTACAAATAAAATATGGACGCAAGTAAAACTTCATGTATGTTTTTTTGTAATATTTCTGAAGTGTAGCAAAAGGAATAGTTTCATGCCTTATTATTTCATCGCTTCCTTCGTATTTGTCCCAATCGAAAGTTTTAATACTTCCATTCGAAAGCCCGTTTGTAAACAATTGTGATCCAGGCAGAGGAGTTGTTATTGCAACTTGAATAAGATCAGGTTTAGTTTTTTTTAACTGTTTGATATTGTCTTCTAGTATTTCGATTGTATCTCCCAAATTACCTAACATAATTGCGGCTCTAATTTCAATTTTTGCTTTTTTAGTCTCGGAGATTGCGAAGTAAATATCAGAAGGTCTTGTCTTTTTATTTATGTTTTTTAATACTTGTTCATTAAAACTTTCAATCCCGTACATTATTTGATGACAACCAGCTTTTTTCATCTTGCTTAGCAAATCTGGAAAAACTTTATCCACTCTGGAGGAGCAAGTCCAACTGATTTTAATATCAGAGTTGATTAGTAATTCGCAAAATTCTTCAATTCTTTTTCTATCAGAAATAAATGTATCGTCGTAAAATATTATTTGTCTGATTTTGAAATCATAATATAGCGTTTTTATCTCGTCGAAAATACGCTGTGGCGATTGTACACTAAGTTGATTTCCAACAACTCTACTGCAGAATGTGCATCTTCCAGGGCATCCGCGGGCAGTAATCATTATTGTGGCTGGCAACTTTTCGTATGAGCCAATTAAAGGCTTGCACAATTCCATCGGCACTAAACTATAATCGTTTATTGGCAAATCGTCGAGATTCGTAATTCTGCAATTTTCTTTGTTTATAATTACTTTACCATTTTTTTTGTATGCAATGCCATTTATCGCTTCGAGATTATCTGATTCTAAAATATTCTTTGTGGTAATTTCGCCTTCTCCAATAACAACAATGTCAGTAAATCCATTTTCTAGCACATCTTTTGGTAATGCAGTAGGGTGTGCACCTCCAAAAATAATTGGAATGTTTTTGTATTTTTGCTTTAAGGAATTTGCCATTCGATAAGCAGAATTAATTGTTTGCGTAGCAGCTGAAAATCCAAGGTATCTAAAACCCGAATTGCCATAACGCTTTTCAAATTTTTCTGCAAATTGCGATTCTGTTATCTGCTCCAGATTGCAGTCGAAAATCGATGCTTTAAACCCACAACTGTTTAGGTAACTTGCAATTGAGAGTATTCCTGGAGACTGAAATCTATATTCGATTGCCTTCCAAATAAAACCATCTTTTGCACCATAGTATGGAGTAATTAAAATTATATCGTATTGTTTTTTTTCAGTCATGAATCAATTTATTTTGAAAAAATGATTTTCACAAAACCTGAAAAACCTCTAAAAATATTCTTTATCGCATTTATCGAGTTGATGCTTTTAAGTAAATTAAAGATTATACGAGGGCGTAAATAAAATCTGAGATACATATTTCGCTGCTCATCGAAAAGTTCTTTTTCTGTAAACACAGGATGCCGATATAAGACTTTAGATAGATTGTAATCTGCCCAGTTTTCGTTAATAATTCTACCTTCGGCTTTGGCATCACCATAGAATTGAGAACCGGGCATTGGTACTGCGATAAAAGCTTGAAAAAAATCAGTATCTAGTTTCAATAAATCTTTTTTTGTTTTTGCCAAAGTTTTGCGTGTCTCAGTCGGCGTACCTATAATTAGCGAAATACGTGATTCAATTTTTGCCTTTCGAGTTAAAATTAAAGCTTTATTTATTTGTTCAACATTAATGCCTTTCTTAACGTCTCTAAGAATCGTTTCATCTAAGCTTTCTACTCCATACATTATTACAAAACATCCCGATTTTTTCATTAAAGCCAGAATTTCTTCATCAACCGTATCAACTCTTGCAAAACATGACCAATGAAGATTTAAGTTTTCGT
>JAQVPT010000100.1 GCA_028701945.1 Bacteroidales bacterium | reverse complement strand
CACAATACAGAGTGCTACCACAATAGCACCGATAATGATACTGCTTACATCCATTTTTTGTATTTTAAAATTTATAAATCATTAATACTGCATTGTAGATATACAATGCACCACAACTTTAAGCCAATCTTAAAAAAAATTGGCTTCTTATAAATAGTTTACCAAAAACAATGGAAAGGAAAGATGATATTGGTTTTCCGATATCGTATCAGAAGGTTTATCGAAAAAAACTCGTATTGCGTAAATGCAAGCTCGAAAAATTGTTCAACCGTTTTATTAAATGCCCAAAGATTTTTAAATGGATTCTTAAAATTTGGAGAGGGTAAATCGTTTAAATTACTAACTGAACTTTCTAATTGCGTAGTGTGACAATAAAGATTAACAGAAACAGTCGAAAGAAACTTTTCCTGTTCGGTAGTTTGTGCAGTTTGGACATCATAGTGATTAATCGATGTAGTTACAATACCAATTGCAAAGCAATAAATTGCAATTAATACTAATACGCTCGATTTTCTAATGTCATTTTTCACCTTACAAAGATAAGCTTTTTCGGAGATGCAAATTATTTATTAATTTAATTAATTGCTTTACCAAAATCAACCTAATTATTGGGAATAAACATACGATTAATACTAAACATAAACACAGCCCTGAGATTTCGACCCTTACAAATCAAAATGTTAGATACAGCAATTATTTCAGCATTTTTAATCTCTTCTTTATAAAAATACTTATCAGAATTCCAGCAGTTATAATAACCAACCAATTTATAGTGATTGTGGCTACTTCGAAACGTTAACTCCTGTCAATACCAAAATTGATTGAATAATAAATAAATGCAACAACTGTAAATAGAAATGCCATTATAAGTACCCATCGAATAGTCCTTTCTAAACGATTTTTCAATGAAAAGGTAAAGGCTAAAAACAAGAATGAAATACTCATTGTAATATATCCCAAGTCCTCCATTGCAATAAAAACACCATGTCCATTATACTGTGTAAGTAATGCAATTCCTTCTGTCTCACCTTCCATCATACTAATAGGAACTACTGAAAATTGAATAAAGTACGCAACCAATAAAACTATACCTGAAATAAGAGCAAATGTAACACTAAGAAAACTAAACAACTTTTTCTCAATCCGTGTGATAAAATGATTTGAGACAATGAATATTAAATATCCAAACACTTGAAAAATTGCCAAATACATCCAATAATAATCTCGTGGGTAATATAACAGCATATCAGAAAATGGATAGCTCATGCAATCTCCTGGGCAATATGGACCTGCTGGTGGAACAGCTATCATTGCAAAAGCCCAAGTCATAATTGTCATTATAACCAATGATAACGAAGAGTAAAATGCAAATTTTAATATCGTTTTTTCTTCATTCATAATTTCGAGTTTAGTTATGTTTAATATTTTTGAGCCGTCCTTGGTTTGATTTTCCCACTAAGGAATTGTCAAACAATAACGCTTATGTATTTACGCTTAGACCATACAAGCTTTAGCTCACGAGCTTGCGAATAATATTTTCCAAAAGTACGTAAATTCAATTAGTAAATGCAACTTTTATGAGTATTTATATATTCTTAATATCGCAATCCTTAGCTCTCTTTGTAGAGTGAAGCGTAACGAAAAGGAGCTAATACAAGTTTAAGTTTATAGAATAAATCATTTTTTTGATGATTTCAAAAAAACATAGTGAACTAGTAAATTATTGCCACTATTGAACACTCAGATAATTTTCTTAATAAATTTCGAATACTTAAAAGGAACATATTTAAATGGCAAATCGATCCAAGTTGGAGTGGTTAGTATTGCTCTTTTATTGCTAAAAGCCAAAAAACTTTCTTTTCCGTGATATTTTCCCATTCCACTATTCCCAACTCCACCAAAAGGTAATTTATGGTTTACAATATGCATCAAAATATCATTAACACAAGCTCCTCCAGATGAAGTTTTTGCTAATACTTGTTTTGCTTTTTTGTTTTTCCCAAAGTAGTAGAATGCTAAAGGTTTTTCGTTTTTATTAATGTAAGTAATCGCTTCATCTATATTCTCAAACGTCATTACAGGTAAAATTGGACCAAAAATTTCTTCTTGCATTATCAAAAAATCAGGTTCAACATCATCAATAATTGTAGGAGCAATAAACCGTTCTTTAGCATCGATTTCACCACCAGTATGTATTTTACCTTGATTTAATAATCCAGATAATCTATCGACTGCTTGTTTGTTTACAATACGTGGATAAAAACGACTTTGCTTTATATTATCGCCGTACATCGCTTGTACGCTATTGGCAATTTTGTTTAACAATTCGTCTTTTATAGATTGATGTGCAAAAAGATAATCGGGAGCAATACAAGTTTGCCCTGCATTGATTAGTTTTCCCCAAGCTATACGTTTGGCAGCAATATCAATATCTGCATCGGCATCAACAATACATGGACTTTTTCCGCCCAATTCTAAAACTACAGGAGTAAGGTTTTTGGCAGCAGCTTTCATAACAACTTTACCAAGTTTAGGACTGCCTGTAAAGAAAATAATATCGAATCTTTGTGAGAATAAAATTTCGTTGGTATCTCTCCCACCCTGCACAAGACTGATATAATTTGAATCAAAATTTTCAACTATCATATCTTCCATTACTCTCGCAACATTTGGAGTATTTGGAGATGGCTTTAATATGCAACAACATCCTGAAGAAATCGCTCCTACCAACGAATTAATAAGCAATTGAAATGGATAATTCCAAGGAGCAACAATTAGTGCTACGCCTAAAGGTTCATATATTACTTTACTCGATGAAGGCTTTAAGTGAATTGGAGTTGACACTTTTTGAGGTCTCGCCCATCTCTTTAGACGTTTAATATGATTGTCTATTTCGCTTGTTACAATACTAATTTCGGTTAAATAAGATTCTTCGGGCGACTTATGCAAATCATCCCACAAAGCATTCTCTATTTTCTCTTGATATTTAAGAATTACTTGTTTTAACTTACGTAATTGTGTCAGCCGAAAACCGATAACTTTTGTTTGTTGAGTTGAGAAAAAAGCTCGTTGATTAGCTATATGTCTAATGATTATATCTTCTGCAGTATCAATCATTTAAATAAAATTTAAATAAGTAATTACTTATAGATTGTTAAACCCTAAAAGTAAACCGCTTCAAAAACAGCTAAAGGTGCTCTTTTTCCCACATTAAGATTTAAAACATCGCCCTCAATAGTATAATTATCAGTTAGTTCAAAGACTTGCATAAAAGCACTTTCGTCTATATCAAGGTCTGGGCAAGCCATTAGAGACATCGCCATATTTTCTTTAATAGAGATGCGATTCCCTTCTGATAATTCATATTGTCCTGTAAAATGATTACAACCAGCAAATCCAGATATGCTACCATCACTTCTTAATATAAAATATTGTTCTCTTTCCTGATTAGCATCCATTTGTACAGTTTCGCCTTCTAATTCTACAAGTTTCCAATATTTATTCACAATTTCATCATCGCTCATTATACAAAATGTGGCTAATGATTCTTTGTTAGCAGCGTTAAGCATTAATTTTCCGTCTTCTATAATAAAATTATCACAAGTATTTAACAAATCTAAAACTTTACTTTCAAGTTCAATTTCCATTTCTGGACAAGCCATACGAGTAAGTGCCAGTTTATCAAATTTAATTTGAGTTTCATTTTCAATAGTGTAAGTTCCTGTCAGTTGATTACAACCAGCAAAACCCATAACTTTGTTATCTTCAGTTAACTCAATATAGATTGGTTGGTTTCCTGTAACTTGAATACCATCTATAGTACTTAATTCCCATTTTTCACAAATAGCATTTTCATCTGTACTTTTTACATCTTTTCCTGTTCCACAACTTACTAAGAGTGTTACCAATACAATACCCATAATCCATTTTATACTTTTCATATATTTTCTATTTAATTTATAATTATAACTGTTAAAAACACTACTTATTATGTATTAAGAACTTTTTATTAAACGCCCAAGACCCAAGTCGCTATTGAGAAATAAATCAACACTCCAGAAATGTCAGCGATAGATGTTATTAAAGGAGCACTTGCCGTTGCTGGGTCAAGCTTCAATTTTGTAAAAACAAATGGTAATAGTAATCCAAGTAAACTACCTGTGATTACCGTTAAGACCATAGATAAAGCAACAACCACAACTATTTCGGGAGCTCTAAAACCTGCAATAATTGCAACAGCAGCAGCCATAGTAACACCTAATAACAATGAAACCAATAGCTCTTTCACAATTAACTTGTACCAATCAGAAATTTTCACATCTCCAATAGCTAAAGAGCGAATCATTAGGGTAGCAGATTGTGCACCAGCATTTCCACCGCTATCTATTAAAAGTGGCAAAAAGAAAATCAACGAAATTGCTGATTGAATAACATTTTCGAAATTTGAAATTGCAGCTCCAGAGAAAATATTCATAAAAACTAATGCAAGCAACCAAAATATTCTATTCTTGTATAAATTAAACACTCTCGCCTTTAAGGGATTAGTTACTGCGGAGTGAAAAGAACCAAATTTATGAAAATCTTCGGTAGATTCTTCTTCTTCCACATCCATTATGTCATCGACAGTAATAATACCAATTAATACTCCGTCTGCACTAATAACTGGCAAGGCTACTCTGTCATAATCTCTAAACTTCTTAATAGCAGTCTCTTGGTCATCAATTGCATTAAAAGCAACGAATTGATTATCCATTAATTCCTCAATTGTCTGTTGTGGTGAGGCAAGAAGAATTTCCTTAATTTTTATATCATCGATTAGTCTCCACTCATTATCTACGACGTAAATAACATTAAGTGTTTCGGAATCTTGTCCAAATTTTCTGATATGCTCAAATGTTTGCTCAATTGTATAAGTAGGTTTAACAGCTATATACTCAGGCGTCATCAAGCGTCCGATACTATCTTCGGGATAACCTAAAAGCTGAACTGCAATTTTTCGTTCTTTGGGTGTAAGAAGCTGAATTAACTGTTGAGAAATCTTACTAGGCAAATCTTCAAAAAAGGCGGTTCGGTCATCAGGCTCCATGTCATTAATTAAATTTGTAAGCTTACGACCGTTTTGGACTAATCCTTCAATAATATGTTCCTGTTTTGAGAATGATAGAAGTTGAAAAACCTCTTTCGAAAGATGACGGTTTAGAAGTCTAAACAATATTATTTCCTCATCGTCAGATACATCTTCAGTAAGATTTGCTAATTCAACAACATCTAATTCATTTAAAGATTTTTTTAGTGTCTTCCATTCCTTATTCTTGATAAGATCATGAAAATCTATTTTGGTTTTAATCATATTTTGCCTCCTTACTTTTTTATTATGCAAGGAAACACAAAGTCCCTTACAGAGTTTTAAATACTTTTAACTTACTATGATACGAGTCTTCGTCCATTATTATAAAATTTTAATAATTGTATTTGCAAAATTAATATTATTTTTCAATTGACAGGCAGTTTTTGCCGTATTTCTTTTATCTCTTCCAAAGACTACATAATGCCAATATATTCATATTGCTGGAGCATTCTTGACCTTTTTAGACATTTAAATTGTCGAATGCCTAGTGCTTCGTAGTTCGAGATGTACAAAAAAAACGATTCAATCAAATCGCACATTCATCCTAAGTTTAATAAACCCTAAATTATTAAATCATGCTAAGTCAGAAAGATTTAGAAATTCAAAATGATTACCAGAGTTTTTCAAGATTTTCACAAAGTCATCAAAACTTATTGCTAGTAGAGCGTTTAACTCATTAGGTAAAAAAGTAAGGATAGGTTTCGTTTTTAGTGTTTCATCAATAAATACCTCAACATGATTTTCAGTATCATTAAAAAGATTAAACACCGAAATAGCACCTGGGACTCCTTTTATCCATTTATCAATTCTTTTTTGGGAGGCAAATGATATTTTCCCTTTTTTGAATTTTTGCTCTAGTATTCTAATATCAACGTCTCTATAATAATCTGATATTATCAAAAAATGCCTGTTTCCCTTATGATTTCGCATGAATAAATTTTTGCAACGTGTTGCATTTATCTGTTTCCAGAAACTACCATCATCTTCGTTTGAGAAATCACGAGGAGATTCATAATAACTAAACTTAACCTCTAATTCATCTAATTTTTGATATACAATTTTTTGTCCAATCATTTTTTTGCAAAATACAAATCGATCAATTTATTTGCAGCAACAAAGCTACTCATCTCATTTCCTACAACTTTCTTCTCTAATTCAGCAATATCTTTTTTCATTTTCTTATCTTGATAAAATTTATCTTTAATTGCCTCCTGAATAGTTTGATGCATCCAAAATTTAGCTTGCCCGTTTCGATTGTGTCTATAAAAGCCATTATTTTCGGTCAAGTCTAAATAATTTAAAACAGTATCCCAAATATCGGCAATCCCAGTATTTTCTAATGCCGAGCAGGTAATAACTTTAGGTGTCCAATTCGATTCGGTTGGTGGGAAAAGATGTAAAGCATTTTGATACATAGCTTTCGCAAGATTTGCTTTTTGAATATTGTTCCCGTCAGCTTTGTTAATTGCAATTGCATCGGCCATTTCCATTATCCCTCTTTTTATACCCTGCAATTCGTCTCCTGCACCTGCAAGCATCAATAATAAAAAGAAATCGACCATCGAGTGCACAACTGTTTCGGATTGCCCCACTCCTACGGTTTCGATAAAAATAGTGCCATACCCTGCTGCCTCGCAAAGGATAATACTTTCACGTGTTTTACGTGCGACCCCACCTAGTGAACCTGCCGATGGCGAAGGTCTAATAAAAGCATTTGGATGCGCCGCAAGATCTTCCATTCTAGTTTTATCTCCCAAAATAGAACCACCACTGCGTTCGCTACTCGGGTCAATAGCTAAAACTGCCAATTTTTGTCCCGAATTTACAATATGCATACCAAGAGCCTCAATAAAAGTTGATTTCCCAACACCTGGCACACCTGTTATTCCAATACGAATTGACTTTTTTTCATGCCGTAAACACTTGGCAATAATCTCTTGCGATAATTGAAAATGTTCAGGCAAAGTGCTTTCAATTAAGGTTATAGCTCTACTCAAAATATTAAAATCTCCTTTCAGAATACCATTTACATAATCATCAATAGTAAGATTTTGTTTTTGCTTACGATGTTTTCTAATATTTGGATTTACTTGAGGTGGTTGTTCGATACCACTATTTACAACAAGAGCAGAATTTTCCGCTTTACTCTCTTCAACTTCACCTTTATAATGTTTCTTGCTATTTGACATATCACTAACGAATTTTATTGCCGATAAGATAATTCTTCACATAATCATTTGCACCATCAAAAATATTACTAAATTGTTTATCATATCCGGCAGCTCTTAATTTTGTAATATCTGCACAAGTATAATATTGATATTTATCCCGTATATCCTTTGGAGTATCAACAAACTCAACATCAGTATCTTTGTCTAAAGCGGCAAAAACAGATTCGCCAAGTTGATTAAATGTTGCTACTGTTCCGGTACCTATGTTATATATACCTGATTTACTACGATTTAGCATAAAAAAAGCCAAAACGTCACACACATCTTTTACATAAACGAAGTCGCGCTTTTGCTCTCCGTCCAAAAAATGGGTATTATGCGACCTGAAAAGTTTCAGTTTACCCGTTTCGGAAATTTGATTAAATGCATGATATATTACCGATGCCATACGAGATTTATGATATTCATTCGGGCCATAAACATTAAAAAATTT
Organism: Bacteroidales bacterium; assembly: GCA_028701945.1. Classification (GTDB taxonomy): domain Bacteria; phylum Bacteroidota; class Bacteroidia; order Bacteroidales; family ML635J-15; genus Bact-19. The sequence goes on along the minus strand of JAQVPT010000100.1, from coordinate 3,052 downwards.
AAGCCCAACCCAAAAGAATGGTTTCTTCTCTTGCTGCAAAGCCCATTTATCAAATTCATTTTTTGAAACGCCATAAGGATTTAATGGTTTAAGGTTTTCTGGATTTTCATTATCATCAAAACCAAGTTCACCCATACCGTAAGTCGCAGCTGACGAAGCATATATTAATGGTAATCCATATTCGCAGCACTTACGCCAAATCATCTGACTATACTCAGTGTTTAGTTTAGAAAGAATCTCAAGATCAAATTCGGCAGTATCTGTTCTGGCACCGAGATGAACAATTATCTGCACAAATTTATGATTTTCATCTAACCATTTTCCAAAAACATTTCTGTCAACTAATTCTTTTACATTCTTATCAATATAATTTGATTTTTTCTCGTCTTTAGAAAAATCATCAACGAGAATAAGGTCAGTATAAGACCGTTCTAACAATTCGGCAACCATATTGCTACCAATAAAACCTGCTGCACCTGTAATAACTATCATAATAAGACTTGTTTTTGCAAAGTTATTAAAAATTGAATGTTTAAAAACCAAATTAAGAAAAAATCACATTATTAACTTGAAATTAATAATAAAGATATTAACAATAATAATTATAGATGTCAGATTTTCAGGCTAATAGAAACAGAATTACGTTCTCCACGTAATACGTTTAGGAGAATCATACTTTTACAGACATTAAATATTATCTCATTAACATTATATATCCTTTTTTGTCTTTTATTGAACCATCATACATTTCTGCTTCAACATAAAAGCTATAATTGTCAATATTTTTTATTTGCCCTTTGTAATATCCATCCCAACCCTTATGAATGTCGTCCGTGTAGAACACCTCTTCGCCCCAACGATTAAAAATTCTAAATTGCAAGAGTTTCTTAATTCCAAAACCTTTGACATATACAATTCTATTTTCATCATTTCCTAAAGGAGTAAATGCCATAGGTACATCAAGAGAGTATTCTTCGCGTACAACGATATCAACATAATAATTATGTCTAAAGCAACGTAAACTATCCTCAACTACAAGATTATATCTCATACTTTCTAAGGGATAAAAATATGGCATTTGGCAATCGTAACAAGAAATATTTGTCGGTGGAGTCCAATTAAAAGTTAAGTTCTCCTGATCAGGAATTAGATTAGAAAATACAGTATCTCCAATCATTATTGTATCTCTTTCGGGAGTAAGAATAATATTAGGTTCTTGCATCACAGTTATATAAACAGAATCAAAACTTTCGCAAAGCTTCTCGTTAGAAACCTGAACGGTGTACATAGTATTATCACTTGGCCAAACACTTGGTGTGGAACTACTAGTATCAGAAATTGTCTGATTTGGTGACCAAATATAACTTGTACCACCTGTTGCATAAATTCCTAATTCATCGGCAAAACAAATAATTGTATCATTATGAATTCTCACTTGCGGTAAGGCAAACACATTTATTAATTTAAAAACACTATCGACACAACCGTGCTCGTCTTCAACTTTCAGATATACCTCAACACTTATGTCATCGGCACTAGGATTCTGAAAAACAATTTCCTCTGAAATATTTCCTGAGCCATAAACTTCACCGTCAATAGACCAAGTGCGAGAAATTTCATTTTCTGAATTGCTTGTAAGCAAAGCATCAAAAGGAGAACATTTTCCACCAACAATCACTACTGCCTGAGGATCAGTAATATCAAATCTCGCTGTTACATCAAAAACAAAAATACTATCTGTAAAAGGAACGATGCAAGCCCCCGAAGTTAATGTTAGTGAAACAAGGTAGTAACCATCTGGAGGCACAGTTTCGTAAGAATGTGTAAATGATGCTAAAGAGGAAGGGTTGCCATCTCCTAAAACCCATTCAAAATTATCAACACCCTGCATATTCGTTACTTCAAATTCTACCTCCTGTCCCACACATGCAATTGAATCACTTATAAGCATATCAGCATAGGGGCCATCGGCTGTAAGTGTTTGAGAATAACTATCCGTACAACCGGCAGGAGTCTCAACATTTAATATTACATCAAAAACACCTGGATAAGGATATAAGTATTGTGGGTTTTCGATATTTAAAGTATCACCTGTCCCCATTATCCATTGATATGCAAGGACAGTTTCGGGAGGTACAACTGAGCTATTTTGGTTAATTGAAAATGGATCCGAATAATAACAAGATAAAAAATTATTGACAAGACTAAAATTTGCGGTTGGTTCTTGAATAATAATAAATTTCGTATAAATAACACTATCAGCACAACCTAACAAGCTTTCAACGTGCAAAGACACATCAAATTTCCCTCCTGCCGAATACTCATGAGCTGGTTCAGGTTCATTTCCTACAACATTTCCACCTACCCCAAAGTTCCATGTATAAATATAAGATGGATCAGTTTCTGCAGCAGAAAACAACATTTCTTCTCCAACACAACCTATCTGATCGGGAGCAGAAAATTCGGCGTTAACAGATGCAACTGTAATCAAATCAGTGTATGTAGTATCGTGAGTACAACCCGAAATTGTCGTAGCATAAACCGTAACAGAGTATGTGCCATCTTCATCAAATAAATACTCAACGACTGAGCCCTGTGAACCTGTAATAACATCGCCATTGGGAAACTCCCACATAACCTGAGAAATATACTCATCAGCTGTTGAAAGGTCAGTAAATGTAACATTCAAACTATTACAACCATAAGTCGCATCAACACTCATATCAATTACGGGTCCTAAAACATGAATCTCATGGGTAATTGAATTTTCACAACCATTATCGTCGCGCACAGTAAGCTTTATAGGATAATAGCCGACTCCTGTCCAGACATACTGCACGGCAGGCTCTGACATCCAACCAGAATTTGTTCCATCTCCATAATCCCAATAATACTCAGTAATATTTTGAGACGCACTTCCATTTAAATCAACCAATGTATAAGCACATGCAACAACATCAGATATTTCGAACGATGCAATTGGCGAAGATATATTTACTTGAACCGAATCAACAAAATCACAACCAGACATTGAATTATAGGCGGTTACCTT
>JAQVPT010000099.1:6979-10853 GCA_028701945.1 Bacteroidales bacterium | reverse complement strand
TTGTTCTATTGTTCTATTGTTCTATTGTTCTATTGTTCTATTGTTCTATTGTTCTATTGTTCTCGTAAAGTTGTGATTCTGTAATTCTGTAATTCAGTGAACCAGTGATTCAGTGAACCAGTGATTCTGTGATTCTGTAATACAGATAGCTTTACTTTTCTCTTTGTGTTCTTCGTGCAACTTCCTTGTGCCCTTAGTGGTAAAAATGAAAAACAAACCACAAAGGACACTAAGAATCCACAAAGGACACAAGGTGCGGTTTATAGGATCTCTACTTCTATTGTTCTATTGTTCTATTGTTCTATTGTTCTATTGTTCTATTGTACAAAATGTTTTGCTATCAATAATCCTAATCAACACTGAATTAACCGATTACCGAATACAAAAATTACCGAATACCAGTTTTCTGCTTCCCTACCACTAGCCAATTAAACAGTAGCATTGCTATAACAGTTGTTCCGCCAATTGCGGCAAAAATCATCCAAATATTGTAAGGTTGATAATTATTCCACAGATAAAGAGTTAAGTCATAACCATGCAGATTTAATAATTCTTCGGCACGATTAATATATTCGGTTTGAGAAAACGTATCAGAAATTTCGGTAATATCTAGACCTCTTTTCTCAACTTCGGTTTGTAGTAATGTGATTTTATCGGAGTATTTTTGATAGACGTTTCCTGATAATATACCAGCAAAGAAATTGCCTCCAGCCATTGGCAGGAAACTACAACCCATGTACAATGCTGTTTTTCCTGGAGGAGCAATTTTTCCGATATATTCAGTAATTTTCGGAGAACCTGCCATTTCGCCAATTCCAAAAATGAAAATACTAATGAATAAAAACATTGGATTATTAGTAAGGAAAGTTAACGACAAACCTATTGTTGAAACCAAAAAGCCACTAATCATAGAGTGTATTGGTTTAAGCCTCATCACAAAAAACGATACAATAAGCTGAAACATAATTATATACATTGCATCAATATTAGTAAGCATTTCTGCGGCAATAGTTTTTTCGGGTGTCCCAATTTTTTCAGCGAGCCAAGGCCATATTTTATAAATATTATCATATACCACCGAAGTATCCATCCATTGGTCTATAAATACAGGTAAGGTATAAAACAGTTGATTGTACATTGTCCAAAATCCTACAATAATAATAAGAAAAATCACAAATTTAATGTCTTTAAGTGCTTCGATTATATTTCCGAATATTTTTCGTACTTCTTGACCAAAACCAGTTTTTACTACTTCGCGTTCGGGTTCTTTGAAAAATAATAACACCAGAATCAAATTGAACAGAATTACTCCAGACGAAATGTTAAAAACATTAACCCAACCACTTTGTCTAGCAAGTGAGGCGACAATTGGACCAATAAATGCTCCTATATTAACAATCATGTAAAAAATGCCAAAGCCCATCGAAGATGTTTCATCGTCTGTAGTTTTTGCAATGCAAGCCGAAATTATTGGTTTAAATAGTGCAGCACCCAACGCCAGCATAATAAAAACTGCAAAAACTGATTCGTAAGAGCTAACCCGTCCAAGCAAAAAATATGCTCCAGCAAGCAATAAATAAGCAATAACCAATACTTTTTTATAACCAACTCTGTCTGCAATTGCTCCAGTAATTACTGGCAAAAAATATAAAAACCCGACCACGGAACCCATCATCAAGCCTTTTTGAGCTTGCGAAAACCCAAGAGCTCCTGTGTCAGTTGAACCTGTCAAATAAAGAGCAAAAAGCATAAACATTCCATACCAAGCCCATCTTTCGAAAAGCTCCATAATATTGGCTATCCAAAAAGTACGAGGGAATTTTTTAAAAATTGTAAAGAATTTTGGCATATTTTCATCTTTGCCACAAATCTAAAATTTTATTTGCCAATTTTTATTCATCTAAACATTTATTTTGGTTTTATCAAGATTTTAAAGGCTTGTTTTCCTTGTTTTAAAGTTTTATTACTCTCAGTATCAGGACTAATGTCCTTTTTCTTGTTTATGTATTTTACCTTCGCAATAAAGAGACCCTGTGAAAACGGGAATCAAATATATGGAAACATTCTTTAGTATAAGCAGAAAAACATCTAAAATTATTAACAACGTACATTCAACTCATGGCAAACGCATACTTTTCTTTTGTCATGCTTTTTGGATAGCTATGCACCAAAAAATCATGCCAACCGAGCTTGCGAGCTCAACGAAGTTAAAAGAGATCCAGCAGCATATTTTAACCCTTGACTTTCACTTCGTTCAGTCAAAGGTTAAAATAAATGAGTCTTTCAGACTCAAAAGTAATGAAAAACATTGAAAATTATTGTGATAAAAAAAGTATGCGTTTGCCCTGTATCTTTTCTGTTTTTTTCGGACAACAAAGTGTTTTTTTTATAAATTTGCAGAAAACAGAAATAAACAAAATGAAACCACTCGAAATAATCAGCAAAACTGGCAAAATATCAAATTCTGATGAGCGGATTTTTAATTTTTATTCAGACTTGCGAAACATCTCCCGTTTGGTACCACCAGATGTAAAAGATTGGGAAGCCACCGAAGACACTTGCAGTTTTATAATTAAAGGACAAAAAATGTCATTAATTATTATTGAGCGTACTCCGTATAAAACTATTAAAATAAAAGCCGCTGACAATTCTTCTTACAATTTTAATTTATGGATACAGCTTAAAAGCCTTTCGGCTTATGAAACAGCAGTGCGTTTAGTTGTTAGAGCAGATATTAATATGGTGATGCGTGTCGCTATCAAGAAGCCATTACAACAAGGTGTGGATCAAATTATCGATTATATGAAAATGTTGCCATATTAACTGAGCATAGAATCAATCCACAAGTATTGTTGTAGAATGCAGCGTTTTCAACGAAAAACACAATAAAAAATAATAAAACTGAAAATATTTCAAAAAACATTTGGTGAAAATAAAAAACAAATATATATTTGCACTCCCAAATAAGAGGAAAAAGGTTCTTAAAAATCGGGAGTTTAGCTCAGTTGGTTCAGAGCATCTGCCTTACAAGCAGAGGGTCAATGGTTCGAATCCATTAATTCCCACAAGCCTCACTTTTAGTGGGGCTTTTTTTGTGGTATTTCCTAGAGAGAGACACTGACAAGGTACAGACTTGCACGGAAGAGGAGCAGTTGATCACGCTAACCTTCAGGACGGGGTGAATAAATTATAACTATTGGTGGGCTTTAGCCCTGACCTCCAAACTCATACAACTTTAAAATCTTATCATATTCTTCTGTAAAATTTCTTTTTATGTGATGCTCATCTTGTTTTATGATATATTTGCGAACTTTATTTATTTGGGATTCACTTACTTATGCAGCAAAATAGTCATCAACCAATACAAATTTAAAGTTGCCCAGTTTTTGTTTATTTATCGAGAATACAGACACTCCTTGTATTAAATTTAAAGCTACTGAGATTATTATATCGGCATTTAAACTTTCAGGGCTAAAGCCCATTTCTCGTTCATGTTCTTAACCCCGACCTGAAGGACGGGGTTAATGTCTATTCTTTTTCCACCAACTAGCATTTTTTTTTCCACACTACTTTCTATTTATTAAACCCTGACCTTCAAACTCATACGACTTTAAAGTCTTATCATATTCTTCTGTAAAATGTCTTTTTATGTGATGCTCATCTTGTTTTATGATATATTTGCGAACTTTATTTATTTGGGATTCACTTACTTATGCAGCAAAATAGTCATCAACCAATACAAATTTCAAGTTGCCCAGTTTTTGTTTATTTATCGAGAATACAGACACTCCTTGTATTAAATTTAAAGCTACTGAGATTATTATATCGGCATTTAAACTTTCAGGGCTAAAGCCCATTTCTCGTTTATGTTCTT
>JAQVPT010000099.1:0-6879 GCA_028701945.1 Bacteroidales bacterium | reverse complement strand
AAGTTGCCCAGTTTTTGTTTATTTATCGAGAATACAGACACTCCTTGTATTAAATTTAAAGCTACTGAGATTATTATATCGGCATTTAAACTTTCAGGGCTAAAGCCCATTTCTCGTTTATGTTCTTAACCCCGACCTGAAGGACGGGGTTAATGTCTATTCTTTTTCCACCAACTAGCAATTTTTTTTTCCACACTACTTTCTATTTATTAAACCCTGACCTTCAAACTCATACGACTTTAAAATCTTATCATATTCTTCTGTAAAACTCTTTTTTTAGTTTTTTGATAATCACGGCTTTATTACTAAACAGGTTTCGTACGCGTTGCTTTTTGCAAAGTTATCTATTTGAGGTTGGAATTTCACCGCTCCAAATGATTTTATTGCATGACAAACGCATACTTTTCTTTTGTCATGCTTTTTGGATTGCTTTGCACCAAAAAATCATGCCAACCGAGCTTGCGAGCTCAACGAAGTTAAAAGAGATTCATCAGCATATTTTAACCCTTGACTGTCACTTCGTTCAGTCAAAGTTTAAAATAAATGAGTCTTTAAGACTCAAAAGTAATGAAAAACATTGGAAACTATTGTGATAAAAAAAGTATGCGTTTGACATGGATTTTATTGTTCTTAAATTCACTTTTAAGACAATAATTTTAGCTTTGCAAATCTTAGAATCAGTCTTTATTTAGCTCTTTTTTACTTTTGAGCTTTGTTTTAAAATCGAATGCTCCACTACCCTACTGCTAAAATAGAGTGCTATCTTCTTGTCGCAAAGCAAAATTCTATTTGTAATTTGCTATATTTTTTTGTATTTTTCCAAAAAAAACAGATATGCTAAATCCAAAAGACATAAAGTTTTTAAATCAATTTGGGATTGAGAAAAAAACAATTCAAGAACAAATCGAACTTCTTAAAAAGAATGATAGTTTTCTTAGAATTTCAGCACCTGCAACGCCAGGCGAAGGTATTATTACTATTGATAAGCCTGAAAAATATGTAGATATATTTAACGAGAAATCTAACAAATTTAGAATTTGTAAATTCGTTCCTGCATCTGGAGCTGCAACACGAATGTTTAAGCGTTTAATTTCTATGCATCAAGAGCCGAGTCTAAAAAACCTTAACGACGGTGGGTTCTATTCTGTAAAATCAAGCTTTGAGCAAATTAATAACTTTGCATTCTTTAATAGCCTTAAATCTCATGCTTCAAATTTTGAAAATCTCGAAGATGTCGCCGAAAAAATACTTTATTCTGGTCTTGGATATTCAGGTATTCCAAAGGGCTTAATAGAATTTCACCAATATAACAATGAATCTAGGACGGCTTTTGAAGAGCATCTACACGAATCGATTGAAATGAGTAAGGGTGAAAATAAAATTGATATACATCTTACCGTTTCTCCCGAACACGAAGAAGCTTTTATAAAAAATCTAACCGAAATAAAAGCAAAAACCAGTTTTGATATAAATGTTAGCTTCTCATCCCAAGAAAAATCGACAGACACAGTTGCCTTGTATGAAGACGAAACTTTAGTTAGAGATAATGACGGCAATTTAATGTTACGACCAGGAGGCCATGGTGCATTGTTGCAAAACCTAAACAAAATTGATGCAGATTTGATTTTTGTAAAAAACATTGACAATATCACGCATGGCGATTATCTAAAAGAAACTATTAAGTACAAAAAAATGCTTGGTGGATTTTTAATTGAAATTATCGATAATTTGTCTGAGATATACACAAATGTGTCTGCTACAGAATCGGATGAAGTTATTAATGAAAATGCCAAATATCTAAAACAAGAATTAGGGGCAGATTTTAGTAAATCCACTAATCTTAAAGAAGATGTAATACGTTTTATAAATCGTCCAGTGCGTGTTTGCGGAATGGTGCAAAACACAGGTGAACCAGGCGGAGGCCCGTTTTGGGTTAGAAATTCGGACTGTACAAACTCCTTACAAATAGTTGAAAAAGCACAAATCAATCTTGATTTACCTGACCAACAAGAATATTTTAATGGAGCAACACATTTTAATCCTGTTGATTTAGTTTGCTATTTAAAAAATCCTGCTGGTGAAAAGTTTGATTTAAATAAATTCGTGGATAAAAATGCTTGTTTTGTTTCCGAGAAGACTTATCACGGAAGAAATATCAGAGTTTTGGAACATCCAGGTTTATGGAATGGAGCAATGGCAGATTGGCTAACAGTATTTGTCGAAGTCCCCCTTATTACTTTTAATCCAGTAAAAGAACTTAACGATTTGTTGAGACCAATGCACCAGCCTAAAAAATAAGTTCCTTCTAAACGTCAATTAAACTTCAAAACTTTTTATTATTTTTACAAAATAATTATTATTGTCCGATAAAAATTAAAATATATATAATTGGATTGGATAAAAAGAATATGTTGTCCCTAAAGGGACTTCTAAAGCCTTGATTACTTAGTTTTTACCGAAACAATGTCCCTCGTTAGGGGTCAAATATCGACAAAGTAAAACTAAGCCAATATTTTAACCGGACAACAATGCAAAATAATAGTGTATTATTATAATAACAACACAAATGGATACTTTAAAAGAGCGGATAAACCAACTATCTAAAGAGCTAAACAAACATAATTACAATTACTATGTTCTTAATCAACCAAGCATTACAGATTTCGAATTTGACAAAATGCTTGAAGAACTAAACAAATTAGAAAACGAATATCCTCAATATAAATTAGCAGACAGTCCTACCCAAAGAGTAGGTAGCGATATTACGAACAAATTCGAGACAGTAGAACATGAATTTCAAATGTTATCACTTGGTAATACCTACTCGGAAGAAGATCTTAACGAGTTTAACAATCGAGTAATCAAAGAGCTTGAAACCGAACCCGAATATGTTTGTGAGTTAAAATTTGACGGAGCATCAATTTCAGTTACTTATGCAAATGGTATTTTTACTCGTGCCGTTACAAGAGGAGACGGAGCAAAAGGAGATAATGTTACAGAAAATATCAAAACTATTAAAAGCATTCCGCTATCGATAGATTCAAAAAAAATATCAGATAAATTTGAAGTCAGAGGTGAAATAATAATGCCACATTCGACTTTTGCAGAATTAAATACGTTAAGAGAAAAAAATGACGATTCTCCATTTGCAAATCCTCGGAATGCCACTTCAGGATCGATAAAAATGATAGACTCCAGAGAAGTTGCAAAACGAAAACTTGATTGCTATTTTTATTATATGATGGGCAAATCCCTGCCTTCGGAGACACATTTTGAAAGCTTAGAACTACTCAAAGATGCTGGTTTTAAAGTTTCTGAACATTCAAAACTTTGCAACAATATCGAAGACGTTTTTAATTATATACATTATTGGGATAGCGAGCGGCACAATTTAGCTTACGACATTGACGGAATTGTAATCAAAGTAAACTCTTTTAAAATGCAAGAGATGCTAGGTTATACAGCAAAAAATCCGAAATGGGCAATATCGTATAAATTCAAAGCAGAACAAGTAATAACAAAATTATTAAGCATTGATTATCAGGTAGGACGAACAGGAGCAATAACTCCAGTCGCAAACTTAGAACCCATACAATTAGCAGGAACAATAGTAAAAAGAGCCTCATTACACAACGCAGATCAAATTGCTTTGCACGATATCCGTATTGGCGATATGGTATATCTCGAAAAAGGTGGTGAAATTATTCCCAAAATTGTGGGAGTGAAAATTCATGAACAAGACTCCTCTCCTACTCAGTTTATTAGCAACTGCCCCGAGTGTGGAGCTAAATTAATCCGTGTCGATGGAGAAGCAAAGCATTATTGTCCAAATGCAAATAATTGTCCTCCACAGATTAAAGGAAAAATCGAACACTTTATTTCTCGTAAAGCAATGAACATTGACAGTATTGGTGAAGAAACTGTTGCACAATTTTATGATAACGGATTAGTAAAAAACGTGGCAGATCTATATTCACTAACTAAGGAAATGATTCTCCCACTTGAACGCATGGCTGACAAATCTGCCGATAATATTATTAATAGTATAGAAAATTCTAAAAAGACTGGTTTTGAAAGCGTATTATTTGCTCTTGGAATTAGATTTGTGGGCGAAACTGTTGCTAAAAAAATTGCTTACGCTTTTAAAAACATCGAAAATCTTGCAAAAGCAACTAAAGACGAGCTTCTTGAAGTTGACGAAATTGGTGAAAGAATTGCAGAAAGCATTATTCAATATTTTGAAGACACAAATAATATTAAAATCATTGCCGCACTAATGAACGCAGGAGTTAATTTCGAAGTAACAGAAGAAGAAAAACTATCCGAAAACCTCAAAGATTTAAAAATTATAATATCTGGCACATTCCAAAGACATTCCCGCGATGAATTAAAAGATTTAATTGAAAAACATGGTGGAAAAAATGTGTCATCAATATCAAAAAACACCGATTTCTTACTCGCAGGAGACAATATTGGACCGTCAAAATTAGAAAAAGCAAATAAAATTGGAATAAAAATCATCTCAGAAGAAGATTTTGAACAGATGCTATAAGTCCTCATAAAAGCAGATACAGCAAACAATACAACTATTACCCTATCCTATTTCTAAAACTATTTTATAAATATTATTATTTTTTTAGTACTTTGTATTGCATAGTACTAATTTATTTTCATATCTTTGCATCGTCAACTAGTAGAATTTGAATTATGGATATAAATTATAATAATGCTCAAATGCGAAAAGGAGTTATAGAATATTGCACTCTACTCATCCTTTCAAAACAAGATTGCTACTCCAACGACATACTTCAGCAACTAAAAGAAGCCGATATGATTGTTGTAGAAGGAACGATTTATCCACTTTTAACGAGGCTGAAAAACTCAGAACTTTTGAGTTATCGTTGGGAAGAAAGCAACCAGGGACCACCTCGAAAATACTACAGCCTTACCGAAAAAGGGAAAAAAATGCTCAACGAATTTGATAAATCCTGGACAGAATTAGTAGAATCAATAAATATGTTAAAATCAATAAATCTTAAATAATATGAAAAAGACAGTTAATATCAACCTAAACTCCTTCATGTTCAATATTGACGAAGATGCCTACAACATGCTAAGTTTATATTTACGAAAACTCGAAGAGCATTTTGCTAAACTTGAGGAAGGAAACGAAATTGTTAAAGATATTGAAGCTAGGATTGCCGAAATTTTTAACATGAAGATAAACGATAATAAACAAGTAATTAGCATCACAGATGTTGAAGAAGTTGTCCTAATACTCGGTAATGTCGAAGATATCACAGGCGAAGACATGTCGGAACCCACAAGTGAGACAAAATCTGAGAACAAAAAGCAAAAGACAAAAAAGAAGCTATACAGAGATTCGGAAAACAAACAGCTTGCTGGAGTTTGCTCAGGTCTTAGTTATTACACCGGAATTAGCACAACTACATGGCGTATTTTGTTTTTAATTTTCCTATTTATTGGCCAAATTAGTATCATCGCATATTTAATACTTTGGATAGCCGTACCCGAGGCTTTGACAACTGCCGAGAAGCTAGAAATGAAAGGAGATAAAGTAAATCTATCAAACATTGAGAAAACAGTAAAACAAGAATACGAAGACCTCAAAAAAAACTTTAAAAATATCGATACAAAAAAAGCTAATGACACCTTAAATAATATTGGCAAAGCACTTTTAAATTTTCTAAGTATTATTGTTCGAGTCTTAGGTAAAATTCTCGGAGTCGCATTTCTTGCTGGAGGGGCACTTGTTTTAGTGGCTTTAACAATTGGATTTATTAGCGTCCCTAAAGAATCCATTTACTTCACAAACGATTTAATTAGCATGATTTGGTTACCTGGATTGCTCGAATATGTTACAAATAGCGGAATCGCATGGCTTTTAAGTCTTAGTATCCTTGTTTTCAGTATAATACCAGTTCTCGCAATAATCTATTGGGGACTAATTCTACTTTTTAACATTAAAAGCAACAAATATATCAGTATAGGCACATTTATAATTTGGATTTTATCAATTATTATTATTGCACTAACCAGTCTCAATATCGGAGCAAGTTTTAGATCAGTTGAACACAATAATATTCACGCTTATATACCATGCGATTCAACTAAAAATTATTATTTCGATTTAAGTTCCGAATTTTCTGACAATATCATTATGAATGAAGATGACATCGAAAACATGGATGACATACATCTTTATATAAACCAACACCTAATATTATCGGAAGAAGGAAAACTAAAGTCTCTTACAGAAATTGACTTTCGCATCAGTACTGATACATGTGCCAAAGTTCAATTTATTTATTACGTTCGCGGAGCAAATCGCAACGAAGCAAAAAACAATCTGAAAACAATAAAATATGAGTATAATATTAGTGATTCTGTTGTGTATTTTGATCCATACTTCATCATAGACTCTGAAAAATACAGAGCACAGCACCTTAAAATTAAAGTTTATATTCCTGAAGGACACACATTTACAATCGACAAATCTTTATCAAAAATTATTGACATTGAAGATGCAACAGAAAAATACGAAAATGAAGAATTGACAGGAAAACTACTTATGGCTACCAAATCTGGGTTTATTATAAAATAGTGTTTGCGATAAAACTATTTTTTTCTTAGGGATTGTCAAATGATAAGTTTATTTGTAGAAAAAAAAAATCAGAAATGTTTATGTCCTACGGACAAAATAGGGAGTGAATTGTTGTTTTTTATTGACATTGAAGTCCTACGGACTACAAAACAAAAATTGTATGCTAAAGTTTTAGATTTGTAAACTGTTTCTTTTGTCCGTAGGACATATATGTCAATAAAAAAACATACTCCTTAGAAAACTTTGCCCGTAGG
>JAQVPT010000098.1 GCA_028701945.1 Bacteroidales bacterium | reverse complement strand
AAAATTGCACTTGCAAATTATGTTATAAATGTAGCAAAAGCTCTTGGAATTGAAATTCCTAAAGTCGCAATGATTGCAGCTACCGAACAAATGTCTCCTGCTTTACCAGCATGTGTTGATGCAGCTATAATTTCAAAAATGGCCGAAAGAGGACAAATAAAAGGAGCTTTAATTGATGGCCCTTTGGCTTTAGACGTCGCAATAGATAAAGAATCTGTTGACATAAAAAAACTTAAAAGTGTTGTTAATGGAGATGCAGATTGTCTTGTTTTTCCAGATATCGAGGCGGCAAATGTTTTTTATAAAACCTCTACTAAATTGTGTAAAGCTAAATTAGGAGCTATGCTGGTAGGTGCTAAATGCCCAGCTGTATTAACCTCACGTGGTGATACTGCCGAAACTAAAATGTATTCTATTGCATTAGCTGCTCTTACTGCAAAATAAATATTAAATTTAAAACAAAATAGATGAATATACATAGAATTTTGACAATTAACCCAGGGTCAACTTCAACTAAAATTGCGGTTTTTGAAAATGCAAAAAATGTATTTTTAAAAAATATAAAGCACTCAACCGAGGACTTGGCTAAATTTAAAAGTATTACTGAGCAATATCAATTTCGTAAAGATACAATTCTAAAAAACCTCGAAGAAGATGGACAGGACATTAATGCTATTTCTTGTGTAGTTGGACGTGGTGGACTTATTTACCCGATTCCATCAGGCGTATATGAAGTGAATGATGATATGATTAAAGATTTACGAAATTCTCCTATTGGTGAACATGCTAGTAATTTGGGTGGATTGATTGCTCACGATATAGCAAATTCATTGCAAGGAGTTAAAGCGTATATTGCAGATCCTGTTGTTGTTGACGAAATGGAAGATATTGCTCGTATTACAGGGCACCCAAAATTTGAACGACTTTCAATATTTCATGCCTTAAACCAAAAAGCTATTGCACGCAGGTATGCTGCTGAAAATAATGTAAAGTATGAAAATCTCAATCTGATTATAGCTCATTTGGGTGGAGGAGTGTCGGTTGGTGCACATCTTAAAGGTAGAGTTATTGATGTTAATAATGCTCTTGATGGAGAAGGAGCCTTTTCGCCCGAGAGAACTGGAACTTTGCCGAGTGGTCAGCTTGCTAAATTGTGTTTTAGTGGTGATTATACCCATGCAGAAGTTAAGCAGATGATTAAAGGGAATGGTGGTCTAGCGGCTTACTTAAAGACGAACGATGCCTACGAAGTCGAAGTAAGAGCGAAAAATGGAGATACTTATGCTCAATTTATTTCTGATGCAATGGCTTATCAGGTTGCTAAAGAAGTTGGAAAACTTTCAGTTGTGCTTAAAGGAGATGTAGATGCAATTATTCTTACAGGAGGGATTGCTTATAATAAGCAGTTTTGCTCTTTTATCGAAGATATGACTAGCTTTATTGCTCCTATGAAAGTGTATCCTGGAGAGGACGAAATGTCGGCTTTAGCTATGAACGGCTTGATGGTTTTGCAAGGTGAATTAGAACCTAAAGTCTATAAAACAAAATAAGATTTCAATTTAAACTACTATTTTGTTAAATTTGTAGTTTAAAGTATAATAATATTTAATAATTAGTGATTATGAAGAATGTAATTAATACTCCTAAAGCTCCTAAAGCAATTGGACCTTACAGTCAGGCAATCGAAATTAATGGAATGCTTTTTATTTCAGGTCAAGTGCCTGTTAATTCGGCTGACGGTAAAATTCCCGAAGGAATTACTGCTCAAACTGAACAAGTCATGAAGAATATCGAAGCTATTCTTACCGAAGCTGGTTATAGTTTTAATGATGTAATAAAATCAACTTGTTTGCTAAGTGATATGGCTAATTTTGCTGCTATGAATGAGGTTTATGGTAAGTATTATCTCGAAAACCCACCTGCAAGAGCTGCATTTGCTGTAAAAGACCTTCCATTAGGTGCTCTTGTTGAAATAGAAACTATTGCAATAAAATAATCTGTATTAGTAAAGTTCTTGTATGTTTGACTAAAAATCTATGTTTTGAAGATATATATTGCTGCTAACAATAATGTCAGTGAAAAACTTATATTTAAAGCAAAAACTGATTTTCTAAATAAATTCTCGAGTCTTAATATCAATAATTTTGTAACAACTGATGCCAATGTTATTTGGTTTCTTTCTGGTGGTTCGGAGCATTTTGCCATTGAACAAATTGAAGCTCAAAATAGATATTGTTTTTTAGCATCAGAAAAAGATAATTCGTGGTCTGCGGCTACCGAGGTTAAGGCTTTTCTTAATGAGAAAGGGATAAATACAAGAATTTTCAATATTGATTTAATCGATAATCTTGACCCACTACAAAAATTTCTTGACGAATGGGTGGGATCTAAAATTACTAAACTGGCTCTTATTGGTAAACCCGAAAATTGGTTGCTTGCAAGTGTTCCCAATTATGAGTTGCTACTCGAGGTTTTGGAAATAAATATTGTTGAATATAATTGGTCGGATGTCTTGCAGTTTGAGGATAATCAGTTGGATGAGTTTGATAAATGTTTTGCTAACTATAATTATGAAACATTTAAAAAGGATCGTTCACTTTATAACAAAATGCTTAGTTTTATTGAGTCCGAAGAAATTTCTGCTATGGCAATTTCGTGTTTTGATTTCATTAAAAAATACGAATATACTGCATGCTTGCCAGTAGCTCTATTAAATCAAAATAATATACCGACAGCTTGTGAAGGTGACCTCTGTTCTGCTGCTGGGATGATTGTATTATCTCGGCTTACTGGAAAAATACCGTGGATGGCAAACTTAAATCGTCTTGATGAAAATGGGGTCATATTTTCTCACTGTACTGCACCTATAAATATGCTTTCTGATTTTGAAATATCAAATCATTTTGAAACTGGAAAAGGAAGTGCTGTAAAAGGCAATATTGCTAAACAGCAGGTTACTGTTTTCCGATTAGACAAGAACTTGGAGTTCTGTTTTTTAGCTCTTGGTGAGATTATTGAATCGGGAGAAATTATTAAAGCTTGCCGCACGCAAATTAAAGTAAAGATGTCTGCTAAAAGTATATTTTTGTTAAAAGAATTCCCTTTAGGTAATCATCATTTAATTATACCTGGCGATTATACTATTAAGTTGGCAGAGTATTTTACAAATAAAGGTTTTAGAATAGTATAAAAAAAAATCCGCACTAAATAGGCGGATTCTTTTATTTTTTATTTTCAACTATTATTCCGAATATACTTCAAAATCAATAATTATTTTAATGTTTTTATAGATTTTAATATTAGCGTTATAATCACCAATTTCTTTAACTGCATCGCCTTTGATGGTAATGTTTTTACGGTCAATGTCAAATCCTAATTTTGCTAGTTCTTCAGCTAACATAATTGTATTTACGGAACCAAAAATCTTTCCTGTTGAGCTAGTTTTTGCAGGTACTCTAATTTTTAGTCCTTCCATTTTAGCTACTATCTTTTCGGCATTTTCGCGAAGTTTTGCTTCTTTATGAGATTTTTGTCTCATGTTCTCTTCGTGTATCTTTTTAGCTGTTTTAGTTGCTAAAATTGCATATCCTTGTGGGATAAGATAGTTTCGTGCATAACCAGGTTTAACATTAACGATATCATCAATATTTCCCAGTTTTTCTAAATCTTGTTTTAATATAATTTCCATTTCTTAGTTCTCCTTTATTATTTCATCAAATCTGTTACATAAGGCAATAAAGCTAAATGACGTGATCTTTTAACTGCTTGTGCGACCTTACGATGATACTTTAATGATGTCCCTGTTAAACGACGTGGTAAAATTTTACCTTGTTCGTTTAAAAATCTTTTCAAAAATTGTGCGTCTTTATAATCTACATATTTGATGCGATTCTTAAGAAAACGACAATATTTTTTCTTCTTAACTTCTACTGCTAGAGGTGTTAAATATCTGATTTCTGAATTATTCTGTGCCATAATTATGCCTCCTTCTGATTTTGTTCTTTTTTCATTCTGCGTTTCTTCTCACTATATGCTATCGAATGTTTGTCCATCTTGAAAGTTAAAAATCTTATCACTCTTTCGTCACGACGATATTGAGTTTCAAGTTTTTCGATAAATTCACCTTCTGATTTGAACTCTATCAGATGATAAAAGCCTGTTGACTTTTTTTGGATTGGGTAAGCTAGTTTTTTCAAACCCCAATCTTCTTCATGAATGACCTCACCGTTATTATCGGTAATGATCTTCCTGAATTTTTCGACCGCTTCCTTCATCTGTGCTTCAGACAAAACGGGAGTTGCAATGAAAACGGTTTCGTACTGGTTAATCATAATCTTAATAATTTAATTAATAATTTGTGAAATTTTGAGCTGCAAAAGTACTATAATATTTTGAATTATGAAATTATATCCTATTTATTTCAGGGCAAACGCATACTTTTCTTTTGTCATGCTTTTTGGATCGCCATGCGCCAAGAAATCCTGCCAAAAGAGATTCATAGAACTTTTTTTACCGCTGACATTCAATCCGTTAAGTCAAAGCTTAAAATAATAGAGTCTTTCAGACTTAAAATTAATGAAAAACATTTGAAATTATTGTGATAAAAAAAGTATGCGTTTGCCTCTGTTTGTTTAAGGAGTAACATGATTTTTTAAAGCTAAGATTTGTTAGCTTTGCGAAAAAAATAAATGGAAGACATCTTTAGATATTTTGTACAGGTAGCATATAATGGGGCTAATTACCATGGGTGGCAACGACAACCCGGACAGAAAACCATTCAGGAAGAAATAGAAACAAAATTAAGTGAGATACTCCATAAAACCACTGTATGCATTGGTTGCGGACGAACAGATTCAAAGGTACATGCAAGCCAATTCTTTTTCCATTTTAACTATCATTTAGACATTGACTTTGATTTAGTTTTTAGACTAAACAAAAACCTCTCGGAAGATATTTCTATACTTGAAATTACAAAACTTACCGACGACCACCATGCACAATTAAGTGCAAAATCGCGTACCTACGACTACTTAATACACTTCAAAAAAGTCCCACACTTAGCTCAACTAAGTTCTCTCTATCCTTTCAAGCTTAACATAAACGACATGGCAAAAGCTATCAAGTTAATAGGGAAACAAGATAACTTTATGAATTTCTGCCACGCTCCCTCTCACCAAAACGGGTTTATATGCAAAATAGTATCAACAAAACTGTTTGTTTTAAGCAGTGGTAACATGATAAGGTTTCAGTTTAAAGCGAATAGATTTTTACAAGGAATGGTAAAGATTTTATCACAAACACTTATTGATGTTGGACGCGGCGAACTTGGTCTTAACGAATTAGAGAATATTTTTACATCAACTGAACTTCGAGAAAATATAACACCTGCATTCCCACAGGGTTTATACCTTTCGGAGGTTAATTACTCATTTATGGAAACTCCTAATATATCGAGTTTTTTTAGCCTAATGAACAATCAAAAATGGGAGGAAGTTGTGGAGATATAGGGGCAGAGATACTTTTCAATAGCTGCTTACTCGATTGGCAATCATTGCTTTAAATGATTAATTCACTATTGTTTTATTAATTTGTTTTCCATCTTTATCATATTCAATAGCAAAATCCTTTTCAATCTCGGAGAACTTATTTACAAAAAAAGTTTTAATTATTTTGGGGATATTTGTTGCTTCATGATATTTAATCTCCTCTTTTTTATATGGACAAAAGTTAAATTTAGATTCATTGTCTTGTTGTGATGCGCATTTTAAATATTGAATATATTCACATAATAAATTCTTTTGATAAATATACAGAGCATAATTAGGTGCAGGTACTGTTAATCCACTTATCTCGATCTTAATAGTGTCATTTAAAATACTGTAAAATTCTTTAGTAAAAGTAAAAGGTTCAGTAATAAGTCGAATATAAATAACCTGTTTATTTTTATAGCCAACTACAATGTGTTTTTGGTTTTCAGGAATAATATAAATTTCTTCAAGGCTATTAGTCCAATTATTAATTTGTGGTTTAGTATATTTTAATTTAGGGAATTCTTTGAATTTGTAATACTTTATTTCGTCATTAAAATTATCTAAAGAATCACTACTATAAGCACTTTCGGAAAAATAAACTATGCTCGAATTTTGGCAATATATTGGGTTCAATAATCCTAACTGAATTGCAAAAGCAGTTGATATGATTAGGCGTAAGTATTGTGTTTTCATAGAGCGTTTTTATTATTGCTGCCAACATCGTAATATGTGCGAACTTAATTCAAATAATATGTCCAAAAATACTATAAATTAGTGAATATTTCCAGTAGGTTTTTGATTTATGAGTATTGTAGCCAGTTTTTATCTCATCCAACCTTCAATTATATAATTTCTCTCAGCTAATTTATAATCAGGTTTATCTCCTTCGGGGTCAAACCACAATTCAATTCGTGCAGCATATTTATCACCCCAAGAACCCTCATATATTGTAAAATCTTTAAAAAACGGACTTTGCACAGTAGAGTTTACAATAATTTTTGATCTTTCTTTTAACCTATCTTTTGATAATTGGTCATTAGAAGTTATTTCGTAAGCTTTAATGTATAAAAATCCAGATTCTTTTGGATTTATGTCAGTATAATACTGATATATTCCTGGTTGTCCATAAATAGTCAGAATCAAATCGTGTTTTTCGTAATCTTGTTGAGTAGGAATTGAATTAAGCGGTTCTGAAATCTCAATATCCTCAGGGATGTTTTTATGTGCTCCATAAAAATCTGGCGGAGAAAACGTAAAAAATATACCAACATAGAAAAACAGAAACCCTGACACAATCAATTGAAGAAAGAGCAAGTACCATTTTCTAATAATCACCTGAACAATACTTGAAATAATTGTACCTAAAATATTTAAATAAAACAGTATCAACGAGGTATTAATTATAAAATCACGTTGCAAAACTAGACCAAGAAGGAATATTCCAAATGGTATAAAGTATGAAACAATGGGAATCCACCAAATCTTAAAATATCTGACAAATCCGCTTTTTATTGGTTTTAAATTCATATTTTCAAAATCTGTTTAAATGATTTTTAGTCAATTCAAATAATATGCCCAAAAATACTATAAAGTAATGCTTTATTTCGAGGCTGTCCGGTTATCATTTTTCTTTTATTTGATACTCAAGAACAATAAATGATTTATTTTTAGTTAATTCAATCTTCCTTCGGTGAATTAATTTCATGTTTTCAGAAAGAATAAATTCATTAATTTCAATTTCATTCACTTCATTTGAAATACCTTCTAATTTCTCAAGAGACTTATACTTTGTTTTAGTAACAATAGTAGTTTGAATATTTTCTTGAATAATAATCATCAACACCCCTTTTCTTCCTAAGCTATGTATTATTTTCTTTAACGATTTATGAGGCTCCACATATTCAAGTACAAGACCAATAAAAAACAAATCAACATTTTTAAATTGTAATTCATCTTTTCCAATGTCTAAGTTATAGGTTTTTAAACCATTTATTTTATTCGCAAACTTTTCTCTTGTTTTCTCAATAAATTCAGGATTGATATCAATTGCATAAACTCTGCTTGTAATTTTAGGATTTATATGTTCTAATCCGTTTCCAGTAGTGCAACCCAGTATTGCAAAACTTGCAGGTTTATATTTGTCAAGGCAATATTTAGTTAATTTGTTTAAAACTTCTGTTTGCCCCACATCTCGCATATGACTTTCATAATCAGAACATGAAATTTTTAACCAAGGATTATCCATATTCTATTTAATGTTTTTCATTTCCGATATTTTTTCAATGCATTCTAGCTAAGTGGTTGAAGTTTTATACATGATTTCCCAGAAGTCAGTTGCTTTTTTTAGTCATAACTTTTTTTAGACTTCTTTAATCTCTTTTCCTCTTTTTTTTCTTTAGGAGTTTTAGCAGCCTCTTTTTTAACGGTTTTCTTCGCATCTTGACCTTTACTCATAATACTATATTTTAAATGTTATTAATTACTCTATTTTACCTTCATCACCATTAACTTAATGTGAAACGACCTTTTTTTGACCTTCGATTAAAATTAGTAAGCCCCCTTTATTCCACAATTAAAAGTATATCCCTTATTTGAATTTATAGCTACACTTTTTATGACAGTTAATTTCTTTGCGAAATTATACAATGTTTTAAACCTATGCAATAGTTTTAAGATTATTTTTTTGCCTAGCTACCATCATTTTCGACGTGTGAAATGTCAGAACATGAGATAAAAAGCAAAAGAACAAGTTAAAAACGAGTAGTTATTGTTTTACAATCCCTAAGTATTGCATAATTATTTCACCCACTCAGTCTGAATGCAAATCTGAGTGAGCGAAGAATAATGGAACAAAAAAATAAGAACATATTCCAAAATTGGTATGATATAGAATTATAGAATCATTGGATTACTACATTACTGCATCATAACTTTACACATTTAACAATTTCACTATTAAACTGTTAAGTTTCTGCTTAGTACATGACAAAAAATCACATTTTTTACAAAGCAGCTTATTTAAAAAATCTTAAAAGCCTGGATAGGCTTAATGTTTGTAACCCCAGACAAGAATTTATTCGTAGTCTGGGGTTACAAATAAACGAGATGCTATTTTTGGCGTATATCTTTGCGATGACCAATTTTCTGGTCAGCAAAGATTATGACAAAAATTTTGTCATGTACTAAGAAGTTTCTGTTAAAAATAGCGAACTAAATAAAATTTAAAATATATTTGTCAAATTAATAAAACTACGAATGAAAAGAGTTATTGGAATATTATTATTGACACTTATTTCGTTTTCTGGATTTGCACAGAAACATACAATAAGTGGTTACATAAAAGACAAGGATACGGGCGAAGAGCTGATTGGGGCAAACATTATAATCAAGGAAAAAAACACAGGAACAACAACAAACACTTATGGATTTTACACAATCAATTTACCAGATGGCAATTATGAAATAACTTATTCGTTTATTGGATATAAAGACGAACAAAAGACTATAAAACTATATTCTGATCAAAGCATAAATGTAGAACTAAATGGTTCTGCTTATATTACCGACGAAGTTATTGTAAGTGGAGAAAAGAAAAGTAATATCGAAGACAGTAAAATGAGTGTCATCAAGCTTCCAGTAGAGACAATAAAAACACTTCCAGCATTTATGGGCGAAGTAGATATTTTGAAAACCATACAATTACTACCCGGCGTTCAATCATCTGGTGAAGGAAATTCTGGTTTTTATGTGCGTGGAGGAGGTCCCGACCAAAATTTGATTTTACTTGACGAAGCCACTATTTATAATGCTGCCCACTTATTTGGATTCTTTTCAGTTTTTAACGCAGATGCAATTAAAGACATGGAGCTCTACAAAGGTGGAATGCCAGCCGAATATGGTGGTAGAGTTAGCTCTGTTCTTGACATCAAAATGAACAACGGAAACATGAAAGAATTTCAAGCCGAAGGTGGAATTGGGACAATAGCCTCACGACTTACTGTGCAAGGTCCAATAAAAAAAGATACTTGTTCATTTCTAGTTTCTGCTCGTCGTACATATATTGACATTCTAGTAAAACCTTTTATTAAAAAAACCTCACCTTTCAAAGGTTCGGGATATCACTTTTATGATTTGAATGCAAAAGTTAATTATAAATTTTCTGATAAAGACAGGATATTTTTAAGCGGTTATTATGGTGAAGATGTTTTTACCTTTAAAAGTACTGATGCAGGTTTTGAAATGAATATCCCGTGGGGAAACGGCATGGCTTCTTTACGCTGGAATCATCTTTTTAACAGCAAATTCTTTTCAAATACTTCACTCGTAGCATCTGATTATAAATTCAGAACAGAAGTTATAATGGAAGATGAAGAAGACTCTAATGGGGGATTTAAATTTATACAAAACTCTGGAATTAGAGATTACTATTTAAAACAAGATTTTACATGGATACCTAGTCCGAGACATACGATTAAATTTGGAGGCAATTATATATACCATATATTTACGCCTAACTCACTAAATGCGAGTATAGGAGCAGAAACAATCGAACCAGATGCACAGAAACAATATGCACACGAAGCAGCCATTTATATAGGAGACGATTTCAAAATTAACGATCGGATTACTGTCTATGGCGGACTAAGAGGTGCAATTTTTAACCAGCGAGGTCCTTTTACAAGATATATCAAAGACGATATGCTCCTTACAAGCATTGATGCGACTGTTTATGAAAAAGGAGAAAGTGTAACATTTTACAATTCAATTGAACCTCGCTTTGCTATGAAATTCAGTTTAAATAAAAACTCCTCAATAAAAGCCAGTTTCATGCAAAATAAACAATTTTTGCACCTTGCATCATTATCTGCCTCCACTTTACCAACCGATCTTTGGGTACCATGCAGTGATGTTGTTAAACCTCAACAAGGTCGTCAATATGCTGTTGGATATTTTAGAAACTTTTTTAATGACCATTTTGAAACTTCAGTCGAAATTTATTATAAAGATTTATTCAACCTAATAGAGTATGCCGATGGTGCAATGCCGGGCGACGATGTTGGAGATAATGCCGATAATTATTTTATTTTTGGTGATGGTCGTTCTTATGGACTTGAGCTATTTCTAAAGAAAAGAACTGGACAATTTACTGGTTGGATCGGCTACACATGGTCGAAAACAGAAAGAATGTTTGATGACATTGACAATGGCAGTCCTTTTCCGGCAAAATATGATAGAAGACACGACTTGTCGTTTACAGCAAGCTATATAATAAGTGAAAAATGGTCTGCAGGATTAGTATTTGTTTATGCAACAGGAAATACCACTACTTTACCAATAGGTCCACATTTGATAGATGGCGAACTTGTCAGCGATTATGGAGAAAGAAATACTTACAGAATGGGTCCTTACCACACACTTGATTT
>JAQVPT010000097.1 GCA_028701945.1 Bacteroidales bacterium | reverse complement strand
TAGTAACTATATGTTTTTCAATTATTATTGGTCTTTCTGCAAAAGCTCAATTGGTAATAAAGGACTTCCTTACTGATTCTCAATTAGTTGAACAGGTATTATTAGGAGAAGGTGTGCAAGTTTATAATATTACATCATCTGCCGCACCAAAGGCAATAGGGAGGTTTACTACCGAAAGTATTATCCCAGAACTACCAATGGCAGGTGGAATAATAATGTCAACGGGTAATATTTTTGATGCAATTGGCCCAAATATGGACGAGGGGACATCTACCAATTTTGCTAGACCTGGTGATTCTGATATTGAAACTATTATGACTACTAGTTCTTTGGATGCTGCGATAATTGAATTCGATTTTAGATCATCCTCGGATACCGTTAGTTTTAATTATATTTTTGCATCAGAAGAATATCGTGAATATGTTTGTGATTTTAATGATGCTTTTGCATTTTTCTTATCTGGTCCTAACCCTCTAGGAGGGACTTATGACAAGTATAATATCGCACTTATACCTGGTACAACTACAAATGTGTCTATTTCAAATATTAATAATGGTGATTCTGACAATAATTGTTCCCATGAATTATCCAATATGGAATATTATGTTGATAATGCAGGAGGTGCTAATGTTGAGTATGATGGACTTACAAAATTATTAACCGCACTAGCAGTTATTGTTCCGTGTGAGGAATATCATATTAAAATTGTTATTGCCGATGCTTTCGATAGTGCTTATGATTCTGCAATATTCTTTGAAGCCAAAAGTTTAGAAGCTTTGGTTGATACTGTTGTTCCTGGCTTTGTGTTTGACGGACCCGGTTGCACTGATGAATTAATAGAATTTGTAAACGTAGGGCCAACTAGTCCTCTAATATCTTACGAATGGACTTTTGATGGACCCGCTTCAATTGCATCATCTACTGATGAAAATGTTGCTGTTAGTTGGTCTGCACCTGGTTTATATCAAGTTGATTTTAGGATTATATACAATTGTGGTTTGGATACTGCAAAAATTACAAAGTATGTAAATGTTCATGAAAAGCCAAGTGCAAATTTTACTTTTGCAACAGATGTTTGTCAATATAACGAAGTTCAGTTTACTAATACAGGCTCTTCTGGAGAAGAATATACGCATGAATGGATTTTTGCAACTGATGCAAATCCAAGTGTTTCGTATGCGGAACATCCATCGGTTATTTTCACAACGCCTGGATCTAAACTTGTTAGGCACATAGTTTCAAATGATCATTGTACCACTGTATATGAAGATGTAATCAATATTAATTCTGGACCAACAGCGTCTTTTGCTCATAATGGACCTTTGTGTTTAAATCAAACAATCGATTTTATAAATACAGGCACTAATGCTGGAGTTAGTTTTGATTGGTCATTTGGTACTGATGGTATTCCTGCGACAAGCATAGAAGAAAATCCATCTGGAATAAGTTTTACAACAGCTGGAACTCAAATTGTTAGTTTAACGCTCACGGATTTGGTAACTGGTTGCACTCACACTTATCAATCAGACGTGCAGGTTCTTAATATTCCTGTTGCCGATTTTTCATTCGTCGATAATGTTTGTATTGGGACAGGTGTAGATTTTGCAAATTCTGGTAGCTCAGGAAGTATTTATTCCTATGTTTGGGATTTTGGTGCAAATGCTTCTCCAGGAAACTCTTATGCGGAAAATCCTGAAAATATCAATTTCAATAATAGTGGTACTCATGCAATTACATTAACGGTTTCAAATCAATCTTGTAGTTCTAATATTACGAAAATTATTAGCGTAGCAAACTCTCCAGCTCCATTGATATCATTTAGTAGTACTGCTCCAAATTGTAGCGGAGAACCTATAGATTTTGCTTTCGATAACGATCCAACTGATTTAGATTTCAACTGGAATTTTGGTCCGAATGCTACGCCTGTAAACTCAATTGAAGTTAATCCTACTGGCATTATTTTTGATTCTTTCGGTACTCAACTTATTACTCTAACAGTTACAAATCAGACAACTGGTTGTTTTAATAGTCAGACACAGTCGATAAATTTATTTGAAACTCCTGTTGCATCATTTAGTTTTACTGATTCTGTTTGTGTAAGCTCATTAGTCGATTTTTTAAATACAGGTTCAAGCGGACAAGAATTTTCTTTTTTGTGGGATTTTGGAACACATGCAAATACTAATTCTTCTGATTTGGAAAACCCCACAGGTATTAGTTTTGATACAAATGGTAATCAAGTAATCACTTTAACAGTAGCTACTGCTCATTGTGTATCTACTATAACAGATATCTTGTTTATTAAAAATTCTCCTGCTCCAGTAATCGATTTTGCTTCAACAACACCAGTTTGTGAAGATAGTGACATTACATTTAGTATAACTGATTTTGATTCCACATTTGATTATAGTTGGAATTTTGGTGTAAATGCAAATCCAACAACTTCCGTGGTTCAACAACCAATTGTAGTTTATGGAAATGACGGTATTATGACTGTGCAACTGTTCGTAACAGACCCATTAACATCTTGTAGTAATTATGTTGAAAAAACGATTCAAGTATATCCACTTCCAGTTGTGAATTTCACATCTACTGCACCAGTTTGTATTGGTGAATCAGTGGCATTTTATAATTCTGGTAGTAGCGGTGCTGGTTTTGTTTATAGTTGGGATTTTGGTTCAGGATCTACACCTTATGTGTCAAATGCTGAGAATCCGAGTTCTGTAATATATGCAAGTTCTGGAGAAAAGGAAGTGAGTTTAACTATTAGTTCAAATGAATGTACTAATACAATAACACGTGGTATTGAAATATATTCTGGACCAATAGTCGATTTTACCACAAATGCACCTCAATGTACAGGAAAAACTCTGCAGATGCATAATTTAACTGTTGTTGATGGGAATGCAAGTTATCAATGGCATTTCGATGGAGACGCCTCAATATCAAGTTCTACTGATGAAGAACCTAGTGTTGAATATCCAAATCAGGGGCTACATGGTATTCAACTTATTGTTACAAATACATCAACTTCGTGTTCCGATTCATTAACAAAGTTCATTAATGTTTATGAAACTCCAGAGGCTTCATTTTCATCAAATGCTCCTTTATGTCCAAACGAGGAACTTTATTTTGTAAATGAGGGTAGTAC
This sequence comes from Bacteroidales bacterium, assembly GCA_028701945.1. Taxonomy (GTDB): domain Bacteria; phylum Bacteroidota; class Bacteroidia; order Bacteroidales; family ML635J-15; genus Bact-19. The sequence goes on along the minus strand of JAQVPT010000097.1, from coordinate 7,905 downwards.
AGGTGATGACTATATTTATTCGTGGAGTTTTGGTAGATATGGTTCTCCTCATTCTTCGTTAGCAGAGAATCCAACAGGTATAACTTTCTCTCAGGGCGGCGTACAGCCAGTTTCGTTATTTGTTTCTAATAATCATTGTTCCGCTGTTTCTGGTGGTTTTATCACTTTGTACGATTTACCTTATGCTGATGCTGGACAGGATACAATTATTTGTGCAAACAGAACTGTTTTAATTGGAAGTCCTGAAATTGAAGGATACTCATACGATTGGAGTCCAGTAAGTCTTCTTGAGAATAATTTACTTGTACAGCCACTTACTTTTTCAAGTGCTGAACTTACAAGTTATTATCTCACTGTTAACGATACAAGTACAGGATGTGAAAATTATGATACTGTTTCTGTTACTATGATGCCTTCGGCGATTGCTTTAGCAGGCCCAGATGTTAGTATGTGTTTTAACGAATCTGTCCAAATTGGTTCAGGAGAAATTCAAGGACAATCGTATTATTGGACACCAGCAACGGGTATTTCTGATCAGTATTCGCCTAATCCGATTGTAAATGTAAGCGAAACTACTGTTTACACTCTTAGTGTCGCTTGGGATAGATGCGATACCGTTACGGATCAAGTTAAAGTTAAAGTTCATCCATTACCGATAATTAGGGCGGGAGAGGACCAAATTATAGCACAGGGTGAACGTACTGTTTTAAATGCGAAGGGTGGTGTAAGTTATGCGTGGTCTCCTAACGAATTTATTAATAATATTTATCATTCAAGTCCAACTGTAAGCCCTGATGATACTATTACTTACGTAGTTATTGGCACAGATGTAAATGGTTGTCAGGCAATGGATTCTGTTACAATCTTTGTTAAAGAAGCAATCTTTTATATTCCTAATTCCTTTACGCCAAATAATGATGGTCGTAATGATGTTTTTTATGTGCGAGGGAATCCTATTGAAAATTTCCAATTACAGATATTTAATAGATTAAATCAATCGGTATTTGTTACACGTAATTTTTATGACGGATGGAATGGTACAATCCAAAATTCTGGTGAGGAGTGTGTTGAGGGAGCTTATGTTTATATTGTTACGGGTGTTGATGAGCAAGGAGAAGATGTTGTAACATCAGGAATTGTTAATCTAATTAGATAAAGTTTGAGTTATGTAAACTGTTGTTAATCAATAGTTTATTCTTATGTTTGATTGGTGTAGTGTTTAATAATCGCTTACCTTATTTTAGCACCAATATCTTCGTAAGATTTTATTAGATGTTTCATAATTTTGTCTATTTGATTATCAGTCATAGTTTTTTCGCGGTCTTCGAGGGCAAATGTTAAAGCGTATGAAATTTTCCCATTTTCAATATTTTTGCCTTCGTAAACATCAAATAGATTAACTTTTTTCAGATATTTACCTATGTTTTTAACCGCAATTTCTTCAAGTTGCTTGTATGTTATCTGCTTGTCAATGAGCAAAGCCAAATCTCTTTTAACAACTGGAAATTTTGATACTGTAACATATTGAGTTTTTAGATTTTTTGTAAGTTCAATAAGTAAACTCCAGTTTATCTCTACATAAAATACTTCTTGCTCAATATCAATTTTTTTCAGAAGTATAGGTGATATAATTCCAGATTGCACAAGTACTGTGTCTTTATGTTTGTATTCTTGACAGATACTAAATATATCATTTGCAATAATATCGAATTCAAAATCATCAATTTTAAGTCCTATTTTTTGAAAAACATTAGCAACATAAGTTTTTAGATAGAAATAATCTGTCTTACTATTCTTTTTGTTCCATGATAATTGATTTTTGTGTCCAGTAATCCAAATGCCTAGTTGCTTGTTTTCGCTATATTTATTTATATCTCCGGCTTTATCAATTGTTTCGTCAGAATGATATGTGCGACCAAATTCAAAAAACTTTAAGTCGGTATTTTTACGATTAATGTTATACTCGATACTTTGTAGACCACCGAAAACAAGTGAAGGGCGCATTATGCTAAGGTCTTGGCTTAAAGGGTTATGAATTGTAACATGTGTGTTGTTCTTATCTGTATCATCAAAATATTTATTGCTAATAAATGAATTGCACATTATTTCGTTGAACCCTTGCGAAGCCAACATGTCCGAAACAACATTTGTCAAATGCTCATTATTAGGTTTTTCTACCTTATTTATAGACAGTGCAATTTTTTCGGGTATTTCGATATTATTATATCCATATATTCTTAGAATATCTTCAATAACATCAGCTTCTCGTGTAACATCAACGCGATAAGTTGGTATCTCAAGTTTTAATAACTCATTATTATCTTCAAGTATTTTTATTTCAAGCGATTTAAGAATGCGACGTATTGTGTCTTTATCAATATCTTTACCAATTAAATTATTGCAATTCTTAAAACTAAAACTAATTTCATTAGGTGTTATGATATTCGGATAGACATCAATAATTTCTGATGAGATCTCACCAAACCCAAGTTCACTAATAAGACTTGCTGCACGTTTTAATGCAAAAGCTAGCATATTTACATCTGCACCTCTTTCGAAACGGAAAGAAGAGTCTGTATTTAGTTGATGATATTTTGCTGTTTTACGCACCCAAACTGGATTAAAATATGCACTCTCAATAAAAATACGCTTGGTATTTTCATTTATACCAGCATCAATACCTCCAAAAACTCCTGCAATGCACATTGGGTTTTCGATGTTGCAAATCATTAAATCATTGTTTCTGAGTTTTCTATTTACTGCATCAAGCGTAATAAATTCAGTATTTTCTTTAACAGGTTTAACAATTATTTTTCCACCAATAATTTTATCACCATCAAAAGCGTGCAAAGGATGACCAGTTTCGTGCAGAACAAAATTTGTAATGTCAACAATATTATTTATCGGGTTTAAGCCAATTGCTTTAAGTTTATTTTGCAGCCATTCTGGAGATTCTGCAATTTTAATATTATCCATACAAATACCCATATATCGTGGGCATGCTTCTGTATTTTCAACACTTACATCAATTTTAAATCTATTAGTTTTATTTTCAGTGAAATTTAATTCAGGCAAATTGTATTTTTTATTGAAAAAGGCAGCTAAATCCCGTGCAACACCAATGTGTCCAGTTGCATCAGCTCGGTTAGGAGTGAGGTCTATCTCAAAAATAGTATCTTTTTCAATATTAAAAAATTGAGACGCAGGAATTCCAATTTCGGTGTCATCAGGTAATACCATTATGCCCTCATGTGATGTTCCTATGCCAATTTCATCTTCGGCACAAATCATTCCTTCAGAAGGCTCTCCACGTAATTTAGCTTTTTTAATTATAAAAGAACCTTCATCAGTATATAATGTAGTGCCTACGGTAGCAACAATTACTTTTTGGTTTACTGCAACATTGGGTGCACCACAAACAATATTAAGAAGCTCGTTATTTCCTATATCTACTTTTGTAACACTTAGTTTGTCGGCATTAGGATGTTTACCACACTCAATAACTTGTCCGGTAACAAATCCTTCAAGACCACCCTTTATGCTGTTCAATTCTTCAACAGAGTTTACCTCAAGTCCAATTTGTGTTAGAATATCTGATAAGGTTTCGTTATCGACATTAGTATCGATATAGTTTTTAAGCCAATTGTATGAAATAATCATTTGTAAAAATTTTATTAATCGTATGCAAAAATAATAAAAAAAAGCGACCAGAAAACTAGCCGCAAATATTTTAAGGATAAGTTTATTTTTAACCTCCGGTTGTTCTCATGCCAAAAGTAAAGTATAATCCTTTTGGAGTTATGCTAAGAACTGGTATCGGCGAGGTATTAAGCATTTGATAAGCATAAGACCCAAGCAAAAAGTTTGACAAAGCTGTTGTTTGTTCGGTCATTATGGCAATTAAATCTGCATCAATTGTTTTTGCATATTCGATTGTCGATTCGGTAATATTGTCGCCAACTAAAAGGCTCGACTGATATTTGATTCCTTGTTCGTCAAAATATTTTTTTACCTGAGTGGCATACATTCTTAACTTATTATGTATTCCGTCATTTGTTGAGCTGGTAACTTTAATAATATGAACTTCAGAATTAAAAGCTTTTGCAATTGTAGCAACTATCGGAACTTTCTCACGAGTTTCTTTACTTATATCGAGTGGTAGTACTATTCTTTCAACATTTCCGATGTATTTTTCTGATGTTACTGTAATAACTGGGCCATCTGTTTCTTGTACAATACGGTAAGCATTGCTGCCCATAACAAAGTCTGAAAAACCAGACTCTCCATTTGTCGAGCAAATTATCATTGAGTCATCGAAAGCTGCTGCTTGATTAGCAACCTCTTCATGAACTTTACCCGATTTAATAATATAGGCGAATTTGCAATTTTTATGCAATTCTTTTTTATATTTTCTCAGGAGCTGTTCGAACTCTTCCATTGCCGAGTTGTACTGGTTTTCTAATTCAATATGAAATTTGCCAGGCTTACTGCTCTGTACAAACACCATCTGCAGGTCAGAATTAAATTTATTAGCATAAATAATTGCCAGTTCAAGACCTTTAATAGATTCGGGAGAGAAGTCAATTGGTACTATTATCCTTTTCATAACTAATTGTTTTTATTCTCCGCTAAATTAGTATAAAAGTTTTACTTTTACTATTTTTGTTATATATTAATTGTAAAAAAGATTTGATTGATTAATTCGCAGAGATATATTGCTGCTGGGCTTATGTCTGGGACATCAGTGGACGGGCTTGATATAGCAATTTGCTCTTTTGAGTTACATAACAATAAATGGAGTTTTGAAATATTGTTTGCAGAATCTGTTGCGTATCCTAAAGATTTGCTCCAAAAGCTTTTAAGTGTTAGCGAATGCTCAGCAACAGCAATGATAATTATTGAGAAAATATTCTCAGAGTTTTCTGCTGCTTCTCTCAATAATTCCATTAAAAAATCGAAAATTAAACCTGATATTATTGCTTCACATGGTCATACTGTCTTTCATAAACCTGAAGAAAATTACACTTATCAAATAGGGAATGGAGAAATTATTGCTAAATTAACTGGCATTCCTGTTGTTTGCGATTTTAGACGTGGAGATGTTGCACTTGGAGGACAGGGGGCTCCACTTGTGCCAATTGGAGATAAGCTTTTATTTGGCAGTTATCAGGCTTGTCTAAATCTTGGAGGATTCTCAAATATTTCATATCAAGATGAATTTGATAAACGAATTGCTTATGATATTTCTCCAGTAAATATTGTGTTCAATAAATTTGCCCGTCAACTTAATCTTGAGTTTGATAATGACGGCGAAATTGCCAAATCAGGAGTGCTTATTCCACAGCTTTTTCAAAAACTTAACAGATTAAATTATTATCAAAAAGGGCATCCTAAATCATTGTCTGTCGAGTGGGTAACACAAAATATAAATCCAATTTTAGAACAATTTAAAAATGAAAAAATTGCTGATATTATGCACACTTTTAGCAGGCATATTGGATATATCTTGGTTAATGAGCTAAAACCGCATGAAAATGTCCTAATTACTGGTGGGGGCATATATAATACTTTTCTTATTAATAATATTAAGGAGTTTTCTTCTTGTAAAATTGAAATTCCGAACTCTATCATAGTCGATTTTAAAGAAGCCTTGATTTTTGCTTTCCTTGGTGTGTTGCGAATACGCTCGGAGATTAATGTATTATCCAGTGTTACTGGAGCTAAGAGAGATTCATGTTGTGGGATAATTTGTAATCCATAATTAAACTAAAACTAGTAAATTAATGAAATTTTTGATTGTTTTAGCAATGTTGTAATTGTTGTGTAAGTTTAAAATATATTTATAAATAAAAAATCATGTCAAATACTTTATCTGAATTGGACGAAAAAGGAAAAAAAACTCTTGATAGTTTTGTATTATTTAGTGGTGAACGTCCCGATGGGATTGAAAGGCTAGCGCAAGCCGGTTCCGACAGAAGTTATTACAGATTTCGATACGGAAATAAGTCTATGATAGGAGTTTTTAGTAACAATGTTGAAGAAAATAATACTTTCATTTATTTTACACAGCTTTTTAAATCTTTGGATATTAAAGTTCCTGAATTATTTTATGTTACGGAGGATAAAACTGTCTATTTTTTAGAAGATTTGGGCGATATGTCATTGTTTGATATGGTTCAAAAGGACATAAAGAATGGCGAACTAACTGATACGACTAAAACTCTTTATAAAAAGACTATTACTGAACTCGCTAAGATGCAGATAACTTCAGCTGTATATATTGATTTTGATAAGTGTTATCAAATAAGCGAGTTTAATGAGGAATCAATTTTGTTTGACCTTAATTATTTTAAATTCTATTTTTTAAAAGTTAGTGGAATTAAATTTGATGAACGAAAACTCCAAAATGATTTTAACAATATAGCTTTGAATCTCGCAAAAAGTGGAGATAAATTCTTTATGTTTAGAGATTTTCAGGCAAGAAACATTATGATTAAAGATGGAGAGCCGTATTTTATCGATTATCAAGGCGGAAGAAAAGGAGCAATTCAATATGACCTTGCATCGCTTTTATTTCAGGCTAAAGCTCGATTATCGGAAGATGTAAAAGAAGAGTTGCTGGAACATTACATCGAGCAAGTTCAATCGTATATTCCTGTAGAAAAGGATGAATTCGTAAATCAGTTTTATTTTTATTCTCTTATTAGGATATTGCAAACATTGGGTGCTTATGGCTTTAGAGGGTTAATTGAAAAAAAATCTCATTTTATTGAAAGTATTCCGTTTGCAATTAAAAACGTAAGTACAATATTGGAAAAAAACGAACTTTTTATAAATTATCAAGAATTACATGAGGTTTTATCTCAACTTGCGACCACTGATCGTTTTAATCCCGTAGTCTTTCCCGAATTCACAATAACAGTTACGAGTTTTAGCTATAAAAAATCATACCCAGAAGACAAAACAGGTAATGGAGGCGGTTTTGTTTTTGATTGTCGAGGTATCGAAAATCCGGGAAGATATTCTCAATACAAATCTATAACTGGCAAAGATAAAGCCGTAATTGAGTTTTTTAAGCAACATTCTGATATTGATAAATATATGCTTAATGTTATTAAAACTGTAAAACCAACGATTGATAATTATATTGAAAGAGATTTTAATTCATTGTCGATAAGTTTTGGTTGCACTGGTGGGCAACACAGAAGCGTATATTGTGCCGAACAAATGATAGTTTTTTTACAAAATAACTATAATGTGAAAGTTAGACTTATTCATCGGGAGCTAAGGATCGAAACGCAAACGAGTAATTCTCACAGTGAATGACAAGTTGAAATCAGTGTACAAAAAAAAGCACAGAGAACCGAAGCTTATCAATTTTCTAATCAAATTCCATTTTCTTTAAAATCGCTATTTTATTACATCCTTTGATTTTTTTTTAGAATAAATCGGAATGGGTTCCAGTATCAGTCATTATTAGCAAAAGCTCTGTATCGTTTTGACTCCAGATTAGCAACCAATCAGACTTCAAATGACACTCCCATAAGCCTTCATAATTGCCACTCAATTTGTGTGGTTTAAATTTATCTGGTAATTTACCATCTGTTTCAAGAATTTCAATCGCAGATTTTGCAAGTTCAATATTTAATCCTCTTTTTTGACAAAGTTTTAGCGACTTTTCAAATTTCTTGGTATAACTTACTTTATACACTAACCAAGTATTTTTTTAAACATGTCGTCAGTATTTTCAGCTTTATAAACTCTGCCTTCTTTAACATCCAGTAAAGCTTCATCAATTCCAGACATCTTTTTCTTCACTTTAAATACTCCTAGAGATAAAATATATTCGATTGTTTTTTTTGCAATTTTATTACGTGCATCGTATTCTATAATTATTGTTGCCAT
>JAQVPT010000096.1 GCA_028701945.1 Bacteroidales bacterium | reverse complement strand
CAAAATATTTAAAAATGAATATCATAAAAAATTTCTACATCAATTAATTTCAGGACAACTTGATATGGATCGCCTTGATTACTTAAGACGAGATAGTTTTTTTACTGGAGTTACCGAAGGTGTTGTTGGGTCGGAGAGGATTATTAAAATGCTTCAAATTGTTGACGATAAGCTTGTTGTCGAGGCTAAAGGGATTTATAGTATTGAGAATTTTCTTATCGCCCGCCGATTAATGTTTTGGCAGGTTTATCTACATAAAACAGTTTTGGTAGGTGAAACTTTGCTTCGAAAATTCTTAGAAAGACTAAAAAAACTGTACTTAGAAAACAAAATAAAAATTAACAATTTACATTTGGAATTTTTTCTAAAAGGCGATTATACTTGTGATGCCGAAGAAATTATTAATCATTTTTCTATGCTAGACGATTATGATATAGTTTACTTAATAAAGCAAAGTATTAACTCTGAAGATAAAGTTTTATCTTATCTCTCAAATGCTGTATTAAACCGTGATTTACCAAAAATAAAAATAAGCAAAGAGAAATTTAATCCAGAGTTTATAAATAAGCTCAAACAACAAGCTATCCAAAAAATGAAACTCACTGATGAAGATGTTGATTATTATATATATGCTGGGGAGATTTCAAATAACGCATACAGCGAAATAGACGAAAAGATAAATATTTTGTATAACGACAAGTTACTTGATGTTGCCGAAGCATCCGACATGTTAAATCTTGCAGTATTAAGCAAAGTCGTAAAAAAATATTATGTTTGTGGTCCTAAACAAATAATTAATTCAATTAAGAGCTAAATGGAATTTACAGCCGAACAAATTGCCAAATTGCTGCAAGGTAAGGTAGAGGGAGATAAAAACATTGTTGTCAACTGTTTTTCAAAAATCGAAGAAGGGAAATCTGGATCTCTATCATTTTTAGCAAATCCAAAATATACAAACTATATTTACGAAACAGAAGCTTCTATTGTGTTAGTAAATAACGATTTTGTCGGGCAAAAAGAAATCACATCAACTTTAATTCGAGTAGAAGATTCATATAAAGCGATTGCTCAATTATTGGAAATATATAACTCGATAACAGAAAAACCATCGGGGATTGAAAAAAATGTATTTATACATAAAAAAGCAAAAACAGGTAAAAACATCTATGTTGGAGCATTTGCATATATTGGTAAAGATGCTCAAATTGGAGATAATGTTCAAATTTATCCAGGAGTATATGTTGGCAATGGCGTAAAAATTGGAGATAATTCAGTAATTTACCCGGGAGTTAAAATATACTACAATACTATAATTGGTAAAGATTGTACAATACATGCTGGAAGTGTTATCGGTGCAGATGGCTTTGGCTTTGCTCCCAATGGTAATGAAGCTTTTGTTAAAATTGCTCAAATTGGAAATGTTGTTATTGAAGATAACGTAGAAATTGGTGCATTAGTAACAATTGACAGAGCTACTTTAGGCTCTACGATAATAAGAAAAGGGGTAAAGCTTGATAACCACAACCATATTGCACATAATGTCGAAATTGGCCAAAATACTGTTATTGCTGCTCAATCAGGAATTGCTGGAACTGCGAAAATTGGTGAAAATTGTATGTTTGGAGGGCAAGTTGGAATTGGACCTCATGTGAAAATTGCAAATGGAACAAAAATGTCAGCACAATCGGGTATTGCAAATAATATTAAAAAAGAAGACAGTATTTTGATGGGTGCCCCTGCTTTTGATATCCGCGACTATCACAGATCATATATACATTTTAAAAATCTTGATAAAATTGTAAAACGACTTGATGAGCTTGAAAGACAATTAGGCAAAAAATAATTTTGTTTAGAAATTGCTTCTAATTATTAGATAAATCCATACCCACGGAATAGTAAAAATAAAACTGTCAAACCGATCTAATAAACCTCCATGTCCGGGTAAAGCACCGCCAGAATCTTTTATGGCAAAACTACGTTTAAATAAAGATTCGATTAAGTCGCCTAATGTTCCAAAAACTATTACAATTAAAGTAATAACTACCCAGTCAATTTTAGGAAGGATAGGGAATAGAAGATTTATAAAATAACCGGCAATTATTGTTAATACTGCTCCGCCTATTGTTCCTTCCCACGATTTTTTCGGAGAAACTCTCTCAAAAAGCCGGTGTCGTCCTAAAGGTACTCCAACGCAATACGCCATACTATCATAAACCCATATTAAAACAAAAACCCCAAGTAAAACTGTAGGCGTAAACATATTAACAGTTGTTTGGAAATATAAAATATCACCATTGACGATAAAGATTGAAACGATTAAGGGAAAAACTGTATATACTAACGTAAATAAAGAAATTGAGATATTTCTTATTGGCGTTTCATTCTTTGAAAAGAGTTCTGCAATAAAAATCACAAATAATGGTATAGGAATTAGCCAATATAGAGCAGTGTTTAAATTAAAACTATTTACACAAAACGCTAAAGCCAATATTATAATACTTGACAAAATAGTCAATGTGATATTAGGTTTATTTCTGTCGTTTTTTGCTATTCTAAGGAATTCGATATTAAGCCAAACGCCCGACACTAATACAAAAACGAAAAAAGTCCATTCATTAATAAGTATAAGTGCTGATGTTATTAAAACAATCAGACTACCAGTTACTGTACGTTTAAAAAAATTATTCAATTTTAGTGTTCTTTTCAAATTCTTCGCATATTAGTTTTGCCTTCTCTAAGTCTTCAGAATTGACATAAACTTCTATATCTCCAAAACGGTATGTTGAATCTTGCCGATTAAAAACAAATGCGTTGATATTATTATCTTCCAGCACCTGTTTTAGTAATTCTGCAAGATACTCTGTTCCTGTTGCATAAACAAGTTCTCTATTATTTTCGCTACTAATCGTCATTTTGCTGATCGTTTTCTTCAGTATTAGGTTTCGTATTATCTTCTTCGTCTTCTTCTTTCGACCATGGTCTTTTACCAAAAATACGTTCTAAGTCATCACTAAAAATCACCTCTTTTACTAACAAAGTTTCGGCAAGTTCGGTTAGTTTAGCTTTATTATCATTAAGGACTTTTTTAGCACGATTATACTGATTTTCTACAATAGATTTTATCTCATTATCAATAAGTTCTGCGGTTTTTTCGCTATATGGTTTAGTAAATCCATATTCGTTTTGACCTGTTGAGTCATAATATGACAAAGTACCAACTTTTTCGCTCATACCAAAGAAGCTAACCATTGCGATTGCTTGTTTTGTAACTTTTTCGAGATCGTTAAGAGCTCCAGTTGAGACACTTCCAAAAACAGTCTCCTCGCTTGCTCTTCCACCGAGAGCCGAACACATTTCATCTAACAATTGCTCCTTAGTTGTTATGGATCTTTCTTCGGGCAAATACCATGCTGCACCAAGTGCTCTACCACGAGGAATTATCGTAACTTTAAGTAATGGATTTGCATGTTCTAATAACCAACTTACCGTAGCATGTCCAGCTTCGTGAAAAGCGATAGTCCTTTTTTCTTGAGCAGAAATTATTTTAGTTTTTCTTTCTAATCCGCCAACTATTCTGTCAACTGCATCAAGGAAATCTTGTTTTTCGATACTTTTTTTACTTTTTCTCGCTGCGATTAAAGCTGCCTCGTTACAAACATTAGCAATATCGGCACCACTAAAACCTGGAGTTTGTTTTGCAAGGAAACCGATTACAATTTCGTTAGACATTTTAAGATTCCTAGTGTGAACTTTAAAAATTGCTTCACGCTCCACAATATCTGGTAATTCGAGATGAATTTGTCTATCAAAACGTCCTGCTCTCATAAGAGCTTTATCTAAAATATCGGCTCTATTTGTAGCTGCAAGTAGGATAACTCCACTATTTGTGTCAAATCCGTCCATTTCGGTTAACAATTGATTAAGAGTGCTCTCACGTTCATCATTCGAACCAAAGTTTGCATTTTTACCTCTGGCTCTCCCGATTGCATCAATTTCATCAATGAATATTATGCATGGAGATTTTGATTTTGCTTGTTTAAAAAGGTCACGGACTCTTGAAGCTCCAACACCTACAAACATTTCGACAAAATCACTACCGCTTAACGAGAAGAAAGGGACATCTGCTTCGCCAGCAACAGCTTTTGCAAGTAAAGTTTTTCCAGTTCCTGGAGGTCCAACAAGTAAAGCTCCTTTAGGTATTTGACCACCTAATTTTGTGTATTTGGAAGGGTTTTTTAAGAAATCTACGATCTCCATAATTTCGACTTTAGCCTCATAAAGTCCAGCTACATCATTAAAGTTAATTTTGACCTTTTTTTCTTTGTCAAAAACCTGAGCTTTTGATTTGCCGATATTAAATATTTGATTTCCACCTGCACCACCTCCACTCATTTTCTTAAAAATAAAGAACCATAAACCGAACAATAAGGCAATAGGTAATACCCAACTAAGTATCTCACCGTAATAATTATGCTCGGTTTTATATTGGGTCATTATTTGTTCTTCGGGAGGAAATCCTTGTTGTGCCTCTTTAAACTGTCTTTCAAATGTTTCAACATCACCAATTGCTAAATGATAATGTGGCCCAGTACTGCCAGCAAATCCTAACGCCCCACCACTTGAAATGTCGCTAAATTTTTCATCGGCAAGCTTATCGGGCTTGATATAAACATCGACGCGCTCTTTATTAACAATAATAACTTTTTCGACATCTCTGTTTATAAGAAGATCGTTTTCAAATTTTTCTCGAGTTATTTCTTTTGACGATCCACCAAAGTCAATAAAAGTAAAAATAAGAAAAACACCTAATAAGATAATATATATCCAATAACGATTTTTATTATTTGGCAAATTACCGGGCATTTTAGGCTTTTGTTGCGGGTTTTTATTATCAAATCCTTTTTTTTCTTCCATTATCTATATTATATATTGAATTGTAAACCTATTTACTAAATTATTTGTTGAAAATTAACTGTTAATCATTTATTAATATTGTTTCAGCATCAGCCCAAAGTTTTTCAAGTTTATAAAACTCTCTTGCTTGAGTTTGAAAAACATGCACAACAACATTTGCATAATCGAGCAAAATCCATTCACTATTACTATATCCTTCCTTCTTCCATACTCTTTCATCAAGATTCTTCTTTACCATTGCCTCAATGTTATTAGCAATTGCATTAACTTGTGTTGATGAGTTAGCATGACAAATAACGAAATGTTTTGCAACGGCATTCTCGATTTTAGTTAAATCGAGATTCAAAAGTTGTTCGCCTTGTTTATCAAGTATTGCGTTATTAATCGTTTTTAATAATATTGATGTTTCCTGTATAGTTCCTCTTTTTGCCATTTAAGTATATTTTTTTGCAAATATACATAATTATATTTTAAGACAAATAGCTTTTTGTAAACATCAGCTCATAAAAAAAACCGTAGCTTAAGTTACGGTTTTTTTACTATTTTAAATCTTCTAATATCCGCCTTCTGATTCGAGTTTTTCCATCTCTTGGTTAAAGATTTGCTCAAATTTCATTTTGTCGTAATCCACTCTTAGTTTTTGGTCTTTTGAAATTCCTTTGTCGATTCCGTTAAGCATAACGTCTTTGCTAATTTCAATTGCGATGTAAGTCGTGTATTTTCCAGTAGCTTCTTGAAAATTCTTTTCACAAACAATAGCAATATCCACTAAAGTTTGATTAATAACTTCGCGAGTTAAATTTTCAAATTTTTGTTCGAAGTCTGAATTTTGTCCAACTTCTGTTTCATTTACATAACGATCAGTAATAGATTTAATTTTTGAATTTATTAAACCTGCCACTCTTTGTTTTGCAGATGTAAGGGCTTTTTCACGCGAAAGACTCATGTCTTGCGATGTTGCACTAGCGTCAGCTCTAAAATAATTTTTGTCTGAACGCCCTTCGTCTTTACAAGGGATAAGAAGTTCTTTTGCATTTTTGTCTGGTTTAATCATGCCTTTTTTATCTTTACAAGACGAAAAAACCAACACTGAACTCAATACTGCTACGAGCATAATGCTTTTTGTAATTGTAGTTGTTTTCATGGGAATAAAATTTATTTGTTTATTAATTTTAAAATTTTTGTTAAAAATACGCTTTTTTATTTAATTTTCAATATATTTATAAAAATATAATTTTACAATAAAAATAATTACAAACTTAGTGCCACAAAAGATGAGTAAAAGAAACAACAATTTTCAAAGTTCAAACAGTAAGCGAATAAGTAAAAAAACACTAACATCAAAAATATTAGGCGCTTTCTCTTCATCTCCGCATAAGGAATACAACTATAAACAACTTGCATCAGTTTTGTCGGTTTCCGATTCTAATCAAAGGAGTCTTATTTCAAAGATACTATTAGAACTCACAAATGCTGGTAGTTTACAAGAAGTTTCGAGGGGAAAATATAAATTAAAATCGAGAAAAGCTTTTATAGTCGGTGAAATTGATCTCAATAAAACAGGTAATGCTTTTGTAATTTCAGATGATATTAGTGAGGATATTTTTGTGTCATTTGCAAATTTGAATACTGCTTTACATAGAGATACAGTTAAAATTAGTCTATACGCAAAAAGAGGCGGTAACAGAATTGAAGGCGAGGTCGTTGAAATAATAAAAAGATCGACTGACAGATTTGTTGGGACTATTGAAAAAACTGGATCTTATGCTTTTTTAATGCCAGATAGTCATAAAATGATTTATGACATTTTTATACCCGCCGAAGGTCTTAATGGTGTAAAAGATGGGGAAAAAGCTGTTGTGCAAATAACCGAATGGCCTCGAAAATCAAAAAATCCAAGTGGGAAAGTTGTTGAAATACTAGGAAATCCTGGTGATAATGAAGTAGAAATGCACGCCATTTTGGCTGAATTTGGATTACCATCAAAATTTAGTGACGAATTAATAAATTCTGCAAATAAAATAAAAGAAGAATTTACCCAATATGATTACGAAACAAGAACAGATTTAAGAGACATCTTAACTTTTACAATAGACCCCGAAGATGCTAAAGATTTTGATGATGCAATTTCGTTCGAGAAAAAGACTGGTGATACCTACTTTATAGGTGTGCATATTGCTGATGTGTCGAATTATCTTTTGCCTGGAACTGACTTAGATGAAGAAGCCTACGATAGAGGGACATCTGTTTATCTTGTTGATCGTGTTGTGCCTATGCTGCCCGAAAGATTATCAAATTTTTTATGCTCGCTTAGACCTGATGAAGACAAGTTATGTTTTTCAGTAATTTTTGAAATGAATGATAAAGCAGAAGTTCTTTCTTATAAAATTGAAAAAACAATAATACGTTCAGATAAAAGACTCTCTTACGAGGATGCACAGAAAATAATAGATACTGGCAAAGGGGATATTGCGGATGAAATTTTAAAAATTAACGACCTTGCAAAAATACTTCGTAAAAATAGATTTAAAACTGGAGCTTTTAACTTTGAGCATAATGAGGTGAAATTTATTCTCGGTGAAAATGCGATCCCGACAGGTGTGTATTTCAAAGTATCAACAGAAGCTAATAATCTTATTGAAGAATTTATGCTTCTTGCCAATCGCAAAGTTGCCGAATTTATTGGAGAAGCTTCTAAAAAAAGAGATTTTGTTTATCGTGTCCATGCAGAACCTAACATGGAAAAGTTAGAAAGTTTTTCTGGCTTTGTTTCACGTTTTGGATATAGTATTGACACATCTAATAATATTGCATTATCACAATCGATGAACGAAATTGTAAAAAGTGTAAATGGTAAACCCGAGCAAAATATAATCGAAAATCTTGCAATTAGAGCAATGTCAAAAGCTGTTTACACAACAAAAAACATCGGACATTATGGTCTTTCATTTGATTACTACACTCATTTTACGTCTCCAATACGAAGGTATCCAGATGTTATGGTTCACAGATTATTGTATGAATATATCAAAAACCATAAACCTGACACATCAAATCTCGAAGCGAAATGTAAATACTGTTCATATCAAGAGCAACAAGCTGTTATGGCAGAACGAAGCTCAATAAAATACAAACAAGTAGAGTTTCTACAAAATAAAATAGGACAATCTTTTGACGGAGTAATATCAGGAGTAACTGAATGGGGCTTTTTTGTTCAGCTAAAAGAAAACGCTTGCGAAGGATTGGTACACATGAGAACATTAGACGACGATTTTTATATTTACGACCAAGAAGATTATTGTATTTATGGAAGAACCAATAATAAAAGATATCAATTGGGAAGCGAAGTAAAAGTAACGATTACAAATGTTAGCTTACCCAAAAAGCAAATTGATTTCGAAGTGGCGGAAGAAGAATAAAAATCAGTTATAGTTTAAATTTGTATAATATAATTTAGTATCTTTATAAACTAAACAAGAATTATATGTTTGCATCGTCATCATCAGATAAGTCGGGGAGTTTCATCAAAGGCACTTTACTTATGCCACAAGAAGAAATGCTTGAAGTTCGAAAGGAACGTAAATCATTTAAAATCGGAATTTTATCCGATAATAGTGGCATCGAACACAGAATTCCTTTAGCTCCTCTAGCGGTTGAACAATTAGTGAACGAAGGCTTAGAAGTGTTTATTGAACAAGGAGCTGGAAGTGGTGCAAATTTTAGCGATAGGCAATTCTCCGAATATGGAGCACAAATTATTAGTAAAAAATCTGAGATAGCAAAATGCGATATCATATTAAAAGTATTGCCTTTAACAATAGATGAGATAGAATTACTAAGTGGTAATCAAATAATAATCACCTCATTACATTCCAATTGCCAAAACAAAGAATATTTTACATCACTAATAAAAAAGAGGATAACTGCAATAGCATTTGACACCATGCAAGACAATCATGGCATTAATCCAATAATGCGTTCGATGAGCGAAATTGCTGGTAGATCATCTATTCTTATTGCGGCTGAATATATGAGCAATGTACACAAAGGGAAAGGTGAAATGCTAGGTGGTTTAACAGGAGTTTCTCCTACCGAGGTCGTCATAATAGGTGCAGGAACAGCCGGTACTTTTGCTGCTCAAACGGCTGTTGCTCTAGGTGCATTAGTTAAAGTTTTTGATAATTCGCTATCAAATCTTGATAAACTCCAGAAAGACTTAGGCGTAAAAGTTTATACATCTACAATTCACTCAAAAGTCCTTTGTAACGCTCTTAAGACAGCAGATGTTGTTATTGGTGCATTGAGAATTAGAGATATGAAACCTAAAATAATTATTACCGAAGATATGGTTAAACAAATGAAAAACAATTCGGTAATTGTAGATATAAGCATTGACCAAGGCGGCATAGTTGAGACAGGCAAAGCAACAACTCACAAAAATCCTATTTACACAAAGCACGGAGTTATTCACTATTGCGTTCCTAACATTGCTTCGAGAGTTTCTCGCACAGCCTCATATTCGATTAGCAATATTCTTGCTTCTGAATTGATGAAAATGCATACTTGCGGAGGTTTAAATTCTTATCTTAAATCTAACCCTGGTGCAAGAACAGGCGTATATCTTTACACTGGAATTTTAACCGACGAACATATAGGAATTATACATGGCATATTCTCAAAAGATATTGATTTGCTTTTAGCTGCAATGTAGAGTGTTTGTTTGATATTATTAAATAATACCAATTAAATCACTACGAATTGAGTTGCACAAACCTTTTGAGGCTCAATTATTTTAACCTATGACCGAACGTAGTGAAAGTCAAGGGTCAAAACGACCAAACAATCTCTTTTGGCATGCGTTTGCCCTGAGAATTACATGCTGTGTATGACAAATAAGAAATCTGTCCACAAACGGCGAAGCCCTAAAGCCCTATTCTTTATTATCTCTAGTTTTAGGTACGATTACATTTGTCCCTGGACGTTGATTACGACCATCATCAACATTAATTTTGTTGTTTTCAGGCTTGGTACTAGAATTGTTTTCTGTTTTTCCAGAGTTATTAGGTCTATCGTTTACCTTAACATTAATATCGTCACGAACCTTATTCCCATCATCTTTATTCCCGCCACCAGATGATTCACATGGACTTTTTGGGCGTGTATTACCAATTCCAGATTGAGGTGCTTTATTCGTTTCGATACAAACTGACCATGACCCTATTGAACCAGGATTATTGGTACCAACTTTTACATTGATATCTCCGGTAAACAAATAGTATTTATCAGACGAAATTGAATATGGTTTACCTGCCACAATAGCATCTCCACCGCCAGCAGTTGCCTTAAAATAAAGGGCAGAGGCAGCACCTGAATATGAAAAACCATCTTTAAGATCACTTCTGTTAAAAGTGCCTTTTTTTGTTATTAGACAAAACTCCCATTCAGCATTACCTAGACTAAATCTTGGACCACAGGCTTCTTCCTTAATAACAATTCGCTTTGTGTCAGACGCATTACCACATTCATTCTTAACATTTACTTGAACGACATGAGTTCCTGCACTAAAATTGTATTTATCACTAATAATACCTGTATTTGCTGAAAAACTAAATGAATTATCATTACTGCCATCTACTGTAATAGTAATTTCGTTAGCTCGCTCAATATTCTTAGTATATCCTGATAAAACATGAGTAAAATTATTTTCTTTTGTTTCTGTCAGTTCTATACGAAGGCTTGGAGACTCACATGGCTTATTTACTATCACTTCCACAGTTTGGCTTGCATCACCACATTCATTTTTTGCACTTACTTTAATGATGTGTTTACCAGCTTCTAGTTTCAGATTTAAACTTAATTTGTTAGTCCTTGCATCAAAATTAAATGTATTATCTGTTCTCCCATCAATACTTACTGAAATTTGTGATTTATTTTCAAGATTTGTTACAACTCCTTCAAGAGAATGTGTGTAAACATTACTTGCAATCTCATTTACTGAGAATTTCACCTGTGGTTTTTGACATGGTTTTTTAACCTCAACTTCCACAGTTTGGCTTGCATCACCACATTCATTTTTTGCACTTACTTTAATGATGTGTTTACCAGCTTCTAGTTTCAGATTTAAACTTAATTTGTTAGTCCTTGCATCAAAATTAAATGTATTAT